>CAZQAM010000140.1:0-5703 GCA_964591355.1 uncultured Oscillospiraceae bacterium | reverse complement strand
AGCCCGCGGGTCCATGGATCCGCGGGTTGTTTTCAGTAATTGAATGCAGGAACGGGACGGGGGACGTTCTCTCTTCGAAGCCGAAGAGAGAACCAGAGAAGGCGGCCTCTGTCCAATAAATCCGGCAGCGTGGAAACCGCGCCGATCCCGCCGTTTCGGATCAGCGTTCCGTCCAGCCAGCTGAAGAACTGATTGTTGATGATGTGCGCCATCAGCGTGCCGTCGTCGTGAAAGGCGCCCCAGTGCTGATCGCTTTCCTTTTCGCTCTCCTGCCTGGCTTTATCCGGGTCTTCCAGCCGCTGATGAAAGGCCACCGCGGCGATCAACCGCGCCTGGAACCTTTCTTCCCCCTGCAGCAAACGTATCTCCATGCTTTCTTTCTCCTCATCGGAAGAATCCGGCGCTGCCGGATCCCGGCATTTTGTTTTACAGCAGGGCTGCCAGCGCGTCTCCGAATTCCTGGCAGGTGTGCCCCTCTTTTGTGCCCGTGATGGGGCAGTCGGCGATGGCTTTTTCCAGGGCGGCTTCCAATTGATCAGCTTTGCCGGGCAGGCCGATGTGGCGCAGCAGCATCACGGCGGCCCGGAGGATGGATTCGGGGTTGGCGTAATCGCCCATGCCCCGGGCGATCATCCGGGGCGCGGAGCCGTGAATGGCCTCGAACATGGCGTATCTGTCGCCGGAATTGGCGCTGCCCGCGGTGCCCACGCCGCCCTGGATCTGGGCGGCCTCATCGGTGAGGATATCGCCGTAGAGATTGGGCATCACGAACACCTGCAGATTCTGCCGGAGCGAAGGCTTGAGCAGGTTGGCGCTCATGATGTCGATAAAGTATTCGTCCACCTGGATGTCCGGGTAGTCCGCCGCCACTTCATGGCAGATGGCGGAAAACATGCCGTCGGTCTTTTTCATGATGTTGGATTTGGTCACGATGGCCACGTGGGTCTTGCCGTTCTTTTTCGCGTATTCAAAGGCGGCCCGGGCGATGCGGCGGGTGCCGGCGACAGTGGTCACCTTGAAATCCATGGTCAGGAGCCCCGGCAGCTCGATGCCCTTGCTGCCCAAAGTATACTCGCCTTCCGTGTTCTCCCGGAAAAACATCCAGTCGATGCCTTCTTCCGGAACGGACACCGGCCGGATGTTGGCAAACAGGTCCAGCTCCCGGCGCAGGGCCACATTGGCGCTTTCCATGGTGCCGCCGGAGGGGGTGGTGGTGGGGCCCTTAAGCAGCACGTCGCACTCCTTGACGGCGGCGAGCACGTCATCCGGCACCGCTTTGCCCACGGCCAGCCGGTTTTCGATGGTCAGGCCTTCGATGGTGCGCAGTTCAATCCGGCCCGCCTGGATGTCTTCCTTCAAAAGCACTTCCAGGGCCTTTTGCGCCTGAGCCGTAATAATGGGGCCGATGCCGTCGCCGCCCACGATGCCGATCACGGTCTTGTCTTTCTTCTCCGGCGCCGGCGCGGCGTTCATGCTTTCCGCCCGGGCAATCTGGGCCAGCAGCAGCTCCCGGTAATGGGCTACCGCCTGTTCAATGGCTTCCTGATTCATAAGCTTGCCTCCTTCGTATAATTCAGCAGCCCGCCCGCTTTGAGAATGGCGATCTGCCGGTCGGTCAGGGCGCAGCACAGGGAGATTTCTTTCCCTCCGGCAGTTTTCGCCGTGAGGCGGCCGGAGGCGATCTGCCCGTGGATATTTTCCAGGGTCAGCACCTCGCCCTGCCGGATGCTTTCATAGTCCCCGGGATTTTCAAAAGTCAATGGCAGGATGCCGGCGTTGATCAGGTTGGCCGCGTGGATGCGGGCAAAGGACAGGGCGATCACCGCCCGTACCCCCAGGTACAGCGGCACCAGAGCGGCGTGCTCCCGGCTGGAGCCCTGGCCGTAGTTCTGGCCGCCCACCACGCAGCTGCGGCCCAGTTCCCGGGCCCGGGCGGGGAAGGATTCATCGCAGACGCCGAAGCAGAATTCGCTGAGCTTGGGCACATTGCTGCGGAAAGGAAGGATCTTGGCGCCGGCGGGCATGATATGGTCGGTGGTGATGTTGTCGCCCACCTTCAGGGAAACGGGCAGCGCCATCCGGTCCGGCAGCGGCTCCCCCTTGGGGAAGGGCTTGATGTTGGGCCCCCGGTCTACGCCCAGGCTCCGGGCCGTTTCCGGGTCGGCGGGAGGCAGCACGCCGCTGTCGTCCACCAGGAAGCTTTCCGGCATGGCGATCATGGGATACGCGCCCAGGGTGCGGGGATCGGTGATGAAGCCCGTCAGGGCGGAGGCGGCGGCGGTCTCGGGAGAGGCCAGGTAGACCTGCCCGTCCCGGGTGCCGCTGCGGCCCTCGAAATTCCGGTTGAAGGTGCGCACGCTGACCCCTGCGGAAGCGGGGGAGAAGCCCATGCCGATGCAGGGGCCGCAGGCGCATTCCAGGATGCGGGCGCCGGCGGCGATGAGGTCGCTGAGGGCGCCGCAGTCCGACAGCATGGTCAATACCTGCCGGGAGCCGGGGGAAATCGAAAGGCTCACCGTATCGGCGATCCTCTTTCCCTTGAGGATGGCGGCCACCCGCAGCATATCCCGCAGGGAAGAATTGGTGCAGCTGCCGATGCACACCTGGGATACGGCGACGTCGCCTTTGTCTGCCGCCCGGGCCACATTGTCCGGGGAATGGGGGCAGGCAACCAGGGGCTCCAGCTGGCTCAGATCAATGTCGATCACCCTGTCATACTGCGCGTCGGGATCGCTGGCCAGGGGGATATAATCCTGCTCCCGGCCCTGGGCCCTGAGGAACGCCCGGGTCACTTCATCGGAAGGGAAAATAGAGGTGGTGGCCCCCAATTCGGCGCCCATATTGGTGATGGTGGCGCGTTCCGGCACAGACAGGGAAAGGATGCCCTCGCCGCCCCACTCGATCACCGCGCCGACGCCGCCCTTCACCGACAGGATGCGCAATATCTCGATGCTGATATCCTTGGCCGATACCCAGGGTTTCAAAGCGCCTGTCAGGTTCACCTTATACATCTTGGGCATGGTGATGTAATACGCGCCGCCGCCCATGGCCACGGCCACATCCATGCCGCCTGCCCCCATGGCCAGCATGCCAAGGGCGCCCCCGGTGGGGGTATGGCTGTCGGAGCCGATCAAGGTCTTTCCCGGTTTGCCGAAGCGCTCCAGATGCACCTGATGGCAGATGCCGTTGCCGGGGCGGGAAAAATACACCCCGTACTTCCGGGCCACGGACTGGATGTAGCGGTGATCGTCGGCATTTTCAAAGCCGCACTGCAGGGTGTTGTGATCGATATAAGCCAGGGATTTTTCCGTTTTCACCCGGGGGATGCCGATGTTTTCCAGGGCCAGATAGGCCATGGTGCCGGTGGCGTCCTGGGTCAGGGTCTGATCGATGCGCAGTCCGATTTCGCTGCCGGGGGCCATATCCCCGGATACCAGGTGCGCGGCGATGATTTTCTGTGCAAGGGTGCGGCCCATATCAAATTCCCTTCTCTCTTTCCATAATGCTGTCACGGGCGTTCTGCACGTGCTGGATGGTCAGCTTTTCGGCCTTTTCCCCGTCGTGGGCGGCAATGGCCTCATAAATGCCCCGGTGCTCCTCCAGGGATTTCTGGGCCCGGCTGTGGGCCGATACCGATACCTGCCGGTATTTGAGCAGCTTCCGGTGCAGCGGTTCCAGGGTATCCCGCATGGAATTGCTGCCGCAGAGGGCGTAAATGGTCTGATGGAAGCGGCTGTCCATATTCTTGATGCTGTCCGGGTCTTTTTTCTGGGTGTAGAATTCCTGCAGGTCCACGATGTCCTTCAGGCTGCGGATGCCCGTTTCGTCGGCCCGCTCGGCGGCCCAGCGAGCAGCCAGGCCCTCCAGCCGGAGCCGGATCTGGCAGATATCGGCGATGTCTTCCCGGTTGATGCCGATGACCCGGGCGCCTTTGCTGGTGGATTCGATGATGTGCTCCTGCTCTAGGCGGCGCAGGGCCTCCCGGATGGGGGTCCGGCTGACGCCCAGCTGCTCGCTCAGTTTGATTTCCGTCAGCACGTCATCCCGTTCATACACGCCGGACAGGATGTCGAATTCCAGCTTTTCAAACACCTGATCGGCGATGGAGATCATTTTATGCTCCATACTCTCTTCATGCGCTGGTGACCCTTCCGGGCCGCGCTTTGCCTCCTTGTTTGATGGATGAGCGGCGCGCCGCGGTTTTCCCCGCGGGCGCCTCCTCGTTTGATGGCTGTATCCTTACAGCCGGGCCAGCCTTCCGCCGGACAGCTCCTCGATCTTGGTTTCCAATTCGTTGTTGGACAGGGCGGACTGCCTGCCGGCCTCGTACTGCTCGTCGATCCAGGCCTTCAGGGCGATGACCAGGGGATCCTGCTTGCCGATGGCTTCGCCGGCGGTGAGCTGGTAATTGTCGTTGATCCAGTAGGCGATGCCGGCCAGCCCGGAGGTTTTCGAAATCAGCACGGAGGCGGGCCGGTTCAGCAGCTTCTTGGTGTTGAAAATGTTGTAGATTTCCTCGTCCTTCAGCAGGCCGTCGGCGTGGATGCCGGCCCGGGTCACATTGAAATTGCGGCCCACGAAGGGGGTCATGGGGGGGATTTTGTAGCCCATCTCGTTTTTGAAATACTGGGCGATCTCGGTGATGACGGTGGGGTCCATGCCGTCCAGGGCGCCCCGCAGGGAGGCGTATTCAAAGATCATGGCTTCCAGGGGGATATTGCCCGTGCGCTCCCCGATGCCAAGCAGGGAGCAGTTGACGGCGCTGGCGCCGTAGAGCCAGGCGGTGGAGGCGTTGGATACCGCCTTGTAGAAATCGTTGTGGCCGTGCCATTCCAGGTATTCCGACGCCACGTCGGAATAATGCTGCAGGCCGTACACGATGCCCGGCACGCTGCGGGGCAGGGCCACCTCGGGGTAGGGCACACCGTAGCCCATGGTATCGCAGGCCCGGATGCGGATGGGGATGCCCGCGTTCTGGCTCATCTTGGTCAGCTCGTTGATGAAGGGCACCACGAAGCCGTAGAAATCCGCCCGGGTGATATCCTCCAGATGGCACCGGGGCATCACGTCGCTCTCAAAGGCCAGGGCCACCGTTTCCAGGTATTTGTCCATGGCCTGTTTCCTTGTCAGCTTCATTTTCTTGAAGATGTGGTAATCGCTGCAGGAAACCAGAATGCCGGTTTCCCGGATGCCCATATCCTTCACCAGCTGGAAATCTTCCTTGGTGGCTCGAATCCAGGTGGTGATCTCAGGGAATTTCAGCCCAAGGGCCTGGCACCGCTCCACGGCTTCCCGGTCCTTTTTGCGGTAAATGAAAAACTCAGTCTGCCGGATGATGCCGTAGGGGCCGCCAAGGCGGCTCATGAGCTTGTACAGATCCACAATCTGATCCACGGTGTAGGGGTCCACCGACTGCTGCCCGTCCCGGAAGGAGGTATCGGTGATCCAGATCTCCTCCGGCATGCTCATGGGCACCCGCCGGTGGTTGAAGGTTACTTTGGGCACGCTTTCATAATCATAAATGTCCCGGTACAAATTGGGCTCCTGCACATCCTGCAGGGAGTAACGGTAATTTTTCTGCTCCAGCAGATTGGTTTTGGGAGAAATCTCGATCATGCAGCACGCCTCCTTTTCTTGGACTTATGTATACAATTATACATATGTCCGCATCTTTGTAAACCAAAATACAGAATAAATGCAATA
>CAZQAM010000139.1:0-5765 GCA_964591355.1 uncultured Oscillospiraceae bacterium | reverse complement strand
AGGGCGGAAAAGACGCCCGAAGATTCAATGTTTTAGACGCGAAATAGTATTATAAAAAGAAAAAAAGATTACAGGGGGCGCGCCTTTCCTTCCTTGAACATCCGCATCATTTCGTTGGTCAGGCTGTCGTCCGTGGGCTGCAATTCGATCTTTTCCCTTTCCACCCAGGAAGCGTATTTCAATTCGTTTTCGTCCCGGCGGATCGTATCGTCCCCGTCCACCTCGCAGTAGAACCCCGCCAGGATATCCGATGCCACGCCCCAGGGCTGGGATTTGTAATACCGGATGTTCTTCACCCGCAGCCCCACTTCCTCCATGACCTCCCTCTGCACCGTTTCCTCCAGCGTCTCCCCGATCTCGGTAAAGCCCGCCACCAGCGCGTTATGGGCGTATCCGGTGTTGTACCGCGTCAGAAGCAGCCTGTCCCCGTTGATGACGCCTACGATCACCGCCGGGTTGATCCGGGGATAGATCTTCCGCCCGCATCCGGGGCACACTTTGGCCCGCTCCGCCGTATCCGGCCTGGTCTTTCCGCCGCAGAAACCGCAAAAGCGGCTCTCCTCATCCCATTTCCACAGGTGATAAGCCGTGAAGGCGGCAAAAGCGTCCAGATTGCCGCATCGCTTCAGCCTGCGGATCTCCTGCAGGGTATACCGCTCATAGCCCGCCGGCGCGCCGGTATCCTCCGGCATCAGGAAAAACTTTTCCGCGTCCAGGGAAAACAGATAAATCGCCGGGGAGGCCTCCGGAAACGCCCCACAGGGAGGAAAATACAGCCGGGCGCTGCTTTCATCGTAATGGATCAGCAGCTTCCCTTCCCGGAAAATCACCGCCCGGTCCTCCGGAGAAGGGGTCTGTTCCTGATAATGATTGCTGAAAACAACGGGAGAAATATCCTGAATCATGGGAGGTTCCTGCCTTTCTTCAGGCGTTCTTTTCTTTGGCGGAAATGAGCCTGGGCCTTCACAGGCTCCAGGGCAGGTACGCTGCCAGCACCGCCAGCGCCACCGCCGGCAGCATATTGGCCACCCGCAGCTTTTTTCCCCATACCAGGTTCACGCCGACGCAGAAGATCAGCACGGACCCGATCAGGGACAGATACGACACCGCCTTTTCCGTCATGACCGGGGAAATCAATTGCGCCAGCAGCGTGACTGCCCCTTCAAAAAGAAGCACGGGGATCGCCGAAAAAGCGCAGCCTTTCCCCAGGGAAGAGGTCATCACCGCAATGATGATGAAATCCAGCACCGCCTTCACCGCCAGGGTGGAATAATCGTGGAGGATACCGTCCTGAATGGCGCCCACGATGGCCATGGCGCCGATGCACACGGTGAGGGAGGCGGTGACAAAGGCGTTCACAAACTTTGCGTCGCCGCCGTTGCCGGTTTTTTTCTTCAGCCATTCGCCGAACCGTTCAAAGCCGCTTTCGATGCCGGCCGCCTCTCCGATCATGGTGCCCAAGGCCAGGCAGAGCACCACCAGCATGGCTTTTCCGCTGCTCAGCGCGCCGTTTTCGATTTTCAGCATCCCTTCCATGGCGCCGGCAATGGCGATGAACAGGACGCTGACGCCGCAGGTCTTCTGCAGCGCGTCCTGCTGGTCCTGTTTGAAGAGCCTGCCGGCAAAATGCCCCGCCAGGCCTCCGGCAACGATGCTGACGGTGTTGATCATGGTTCCGATCATGCGCAGTCTCCTTCAAATCCGGATGGGCCGCCCGCAAGTGTCACAGCATCGCCCGCAGGCAGTCATAGCTTTTTTGAAGGCAGTCAAAGGGGGAAGATCCATAGCAGTCATCCTGCTCCACCAGGGCGTATTCCGTTACATTGTTATGCCGGAGCGCTTCCAGGATCCGGGGAAAATCCAGATTGCCCTCCCCAACCGCCGCCATGCGGATTTCAAAGCCCCGCACGGCAAGATCCTTCAGGTGCACGCAGTGCAGCCTTTCGGCATGCCGCCTGAGCCAATCGCACACATCGACGCCGGCGTATTGCAGCCAGTAGGTGTCCGCCGTCACGCCCATCCATTCGGCAGGCATCATGGAAAGGAGATGATCCATCATGGTGCGGCCGTCGGGCATTTTTTCAAATTCAAAGCAATGGTTGTGGTACATCATTTTCATGCCAGCAGCCCGGATCTTTTCGGCGGCCCTGCCGAAATCCTCCCCGAAATACGGCAGAAAATCTGCCCGGCGGTACCTTTCCGGCATGGCGCCAAGGCCGATATATTTGCAGCCATAGAGCAGATGCCTTTCGATCAGGGCGTCGGTTCTGTCCAGAAAATCCCCTTCCGGATTATGGGTCAGCACGATCCTGAGGCCGTTTTCGCCGCACAGCGCTTTGATTCTCCCGGGTTCAATGGGCCCCAGCGCGGAGAGCTGCACCGCTTCATAGCCCATGGCCCGCACCTTTTCCAGCGTTCTGCCCAGGTCCCTCTCGCTCTGGCCGTACATCCTGACAGTATACAATTGCGCGCCGATCAGCATATGCATTTTTCCTTTCGTCAATAGCTTCCTTCCGTGGAAAGGGTCACGTCGCTGTCTTCCTTGCGGCGGGAAGTCCTGCATTTTTCCATGAGCAGGTCATAGAACAGTTTTTCATCGATGGGCAGCGTCACCATCCGGCCCGTCCAGGAGGAGAGATGCATGGCGTTGCTCAGCATCAGGCCGTTGATGCCCTCCCGGCCGTCGGCGATCAGCTTTTCCCCCCGGAGGATGTGCCCGGCAAAGGCGTTCAGCACCGCCACGTGCTGCAGATTCTGCCCGTCGGTTTCCACCAGCAGATGCTCCCAGGGCGGCGCAGCAAAGCCTTCCCGGCTGGCCTTGCAGAAGGCGCGCTCGTCCTCCTGCAAACGCCAGAATTCCAATTGGTCGTTTTCGCACACCAGCTTCCCCCGGGTGCCGGTGATTTCCAGCCGGTTGGTGCCGGGGGCGTCGGCGGTGGTAGTGACGAAGACGCCGGTGGCCCCGTTTTCAAACTCCAGGTACGCCGTCACGTCGTCCTCCACTTCGATATCGTGCCATTTGCCCTCGTGGCAGTGGGCCTGCACCCGGACGGGGAGCCCGCACAGCCACTGCAGAAGATCCAATTGATGGGGGCACTGGTTCAGCAGCACGCCGCCCCCTTCCCCCGACCAGGTGGCGCGCCAGGCGCCGGAATCGTAATAGAACTGGGTGCGGTACCAGTTGGTGATGATCCAGTTCATGCGCTTCATTTCGCCCAGGTCGCCCCGGTCGATCATTTCCTTCATTTTGCGGTACACGCAGTTGGAGCGCTGGTTGAACATCATGCCGAAAGTGAGATCCTTATGCCGGTCCGCCGCCGCCATCATTTCCCGGACCTGCAGGGTATATACCCCCGCCGGCTTTTCCACCATCACATGAAGGCCTTTTTCCATCGCCTGGATAGCCAACGCAGGATGCTGGTAATGCGGCACGGCGATCAGCGCCGCGTCGCAGCGGCCCCTTTGGATCAGCTCGCTGCCTTCCTCAAAAATCTCCGCCCCGGGAACCGCGTCCTTCGCCCATTGCCGCCGGGATTCCCGGCGGTCCGCCACGGCGGTGATTTCGATTTCCGGGCACTGGCCGCCCACGATGTTCCGGATGTGCGCGCTGCCGATATTGCCCGCGCCGATGATGCCCAACCGAACTTTGTTCATGCTTTTGCACCTCCTGAAAAGGATCGGAGATATTCCCGCTGCGCACTGGTCAGCACCGCGTCCCCCGCTTCCCGCAGCGCCAGCACATGCTCCACGCGGCTGGCCCCCGCCAGCGGGAAGGTGGGAAAGGGCTGGCCCGTCAGGTAGGCCAGCGCAATGGCGCCCACCGACAGCCCCGTTTCCTGCCGCACCTTCAGGATGCGCTGATAAATGGCCAGGTTTTCGGGGCACAGGTATTGCTTTTTCACGCCGTCCGGCAATCTTTCTTCTCCGCCCGCTTCCAGTCTGGTGAAAAAGCCCCGGGCCTGGGAGGAAAAGCAGCAGCAGGCCATGCCCGTTTCCCTGTGCATGCGCCAGGTTTTTTCATCCATGCTGACCAGCGTGGAATCCATGAATGCCGCCTGCCGGGCCAGGCTGAACTGGGGCTGATTGGCAAAAATCGGCGTCAGGCCGTGCAGCAAAGCGTACGCGTTGGCCGCGAGGATGCGCTCCGGCCGCCAGTTGGAAACTCCGGTGAGCACCGTATGTTTTTCCTCGATCAGGCTCTGCAAGGTTTCCATGATATCCCCCACGGGGCGGTTTTCATCGTCCCGGTGCAGCCAATAGATGTCCACATGATCCGTCTGCAGATCCTGCAGGCTTTCCGCCATGTCGTGCCGGATCTCCTCCCGGCTCAGGCGGCTGTGCCGCATATCTGAAAAGGGGGGATGCGCGCCCTTGGTGCTCAGGAAGATCTGGTCCCGGCAGTGCCTTTGCGCCATCCACCGCCCGATCACCTTTTCGCTCTCGCCGTTTCTGGGCGTGATAAAATCGCCGTATACCCGGGCGGTATCGATCAAATTGCCGCCAATGGAAATATACGTGTCCATCATCTCCCAAGCCAGGCTTTCGGCGCAGGCGCCGCCAAAGTCTGCGCTGCCCAGGCCGATCACCGCCGCGTCCCGATGTCCAAACGCCTGTTTTCTCATCCTGTCACCTCGCGTATTTGCCTTTTGCCGGGCGGGTTTCTTCCATAAAAATTCTCCCATCCCGTCGTTTTTCCTTCGTATCAGCCGCTGGGTTTCCAGATTTTTCTTTCCCCCGGGATCCTGATGCTCTGGTACGGAAAACCGCGCCGTTTTGCCAAAAGAAAACTACAGATGCCCTGCCTCACGGAAAGGATCTGCAGCGCTTTCCCGCGGATAACGCGAGGTTTCTTATTTGAATTCCGTTTCCTCCAGCAGCGCGGTGTAATCCGTCAAATCCATGTTGGCGATCTCTTTGCTTTCTTCCTTGACCGTGCTGTTCTCCATCCGCTGGAGCCATGTGTTTTCAGGCATTGCCCGTACCTTCTTTGCCGCTTGATCTGTTCTTTTCTTTATGTCTTATTATATCAGAAATATTGCCGTAATCAAGTCGTAATATGTATATTTTTTGTATGCCTTTTTCAGGGCTGACCTCCTGGCTTTTTCATGCCCGGGAGCTTGCCGGACGTTCTTCAAGTTTCAGGCACAAACATGTTGGTCAGCCTCACATACAGCAAATAAAAGGCATTCCGGAAGATGATTAAAAAGCCGTCCCCTGTTCGCCTTTCTCGGAAGGGGGTCCGGGGGAAATCAATCCTATAGCAACTGATCAGCCCTGGTGAAGCGGCAGTTCCACAATGAAAGCGGCGCCCCGGCCCTCTTCGCTTTCCACGGTAATAGCGCCGCCATGGAGCAGCACCAATTGATGCACGATGGAAAGGCCCAGGCCCGTGCCGCCCTTTTCCCGGCTGCGGGCTTTATCCACGCGATAGAAGCGGTCAAAGATATGGGGCAGGTTTTCCTTGGGAATACCGGGGCCGTTATCGGCAACGACCAGGCGGGCATCCCGTCCCTGCCGCTGCAAATTCACCCGGATCACGCCGCCGTTCTGCGTATATTTCACGGCGTTTTCCATCAGGTTGTAAATCACCTGATTCAGCTTGGATTTATCGGCATAGATATCGCAGGGATCGGACAGGGTGAGGATGATCTGCTGGCCTTTTTGATGGGCGATAGGCTGCAGGCGATGGGCGTTTTCCTTGATGAGAGCAGCGATGGACAGGTTTTCCCTGGTCAGTTTCACATTCTGGCTGTCCATCTGCACCA
>CAZQAM010000138.1:0-5776 GCA_964591355.1 uncultured Oscillospiraceae bacterium | reverse complement strand
GTATCTCAAATCCGTGGAAAACAGTAAAAATACTGGCACCGGCATTGTTACCAGTGTATCTGGCACCAGTTTCAGTGTGGAATTGGTCAGCGGAAGCTTTGAAGGCGGGGAATCAGTGTATATCTATCGCAACGCCGCCTATTCTGCCGCCAGTCGCATTGGCCGGGGCAGCGTGGTCCGGCAGGACCCGGTAGCGTATACCGGTGATGGTATCGTGGTGAACTTTCCGGTCGAGAACGGCAGTAAGGTTACCAAGGGCACTGTTCTGTTTGAAACCCTTAGCGGGTCCTATACCAATCAAACTGGCTCTCTGACGAATCTTTCTGCCGTACGAGACGGGGTGATTGCAGATATCAACCTGAGCAAGGGTGGTGTCCTGGCTTCTGGAGACGCAGTGGCCTCCTTCTATGCCGATGATGATCTGCGCATTGAGGCGACGGTTTCAGAAACGGATTTGCAGTACTTCCTTGTCGGCGACGCAGTGACAGCTACTTTCACCTACTTGGACAACGGCGAATATACCGTTGACGGCGTGATCGAAAAGATCTCCCGCACCAGCGTGTCCGCGGATGAAGAAACCAACGAGGCTTCTTACAGCGTACTGATCAAACCTGAAACAACAGATCGCTTGAGCTATGGCATGAACGCAGTGATTGAAAAGCAGTAATATTCCTATCTTGAATTCTCATTTATTTAATAATGTTCTAAAAGGCACTTGATGTCACCCTCTTGACATGAGATAATGTATTTGTAAAAGTCTGAGAAATCGTTCTCAGGCTTTTCTTTATGTCCTGATGATTGATTGTCCGTAAAACATCATTCAGAACAAATAGCCTCCAATGCAGGATTATTGTCATTATAATAATAGACGTTTGACAGAAGCAAACGAGCGTGCAGAAGCGATGCTGGAACAGACCGTCATGCAATGAAAACAGCAAAAAGAATTACTGAACAACTAAAGGTCAAACAAGCCATGGAATGGGTTGTCCGGTTGAACGATATTCACAGCAGGGGGCAGGAGAAACCGTCAGGACAGAAAACATATATACAAGATAAACAATATAGCCGCTGACACCATCGAAGCGATGATGTCAGCGGTATTTTTGCATAGAACAGTGCCAATTGAAATATTTTTGAAAATGATTTTCATTTTTGTTGACAAGTTGGAGCATACTATGTATAATGAGAACGGTTTTCAAATTGCTTTGAGGGGGGCGATTTCATGGCGGAAAAGACGCCGTATCGGACACGCGCGCAGAAATCGCTGCTGGATTATTTGAAAGCCACGCCCGGCATTCATCACACCGCAGCGGAGATCAAGGCGCATTTTGCCGCGCAGGATCATCCCATCGGCACGGCGACGATTTACCGTCAGCTGGAGAGGTTTGTGGAGGATGGCAGCATACAAAAATACAGCCTGGGGCCGGGGGACAGCGCTTGCTATGCTTATGTGGAGGAATCTTCCGGCAGCAGGCATTTTCATTGCAAGTGTGAAGTCTGTGGAAAACTGATCCATCTGGATTGTGAAGAACTGGCTGAAATTCAATCGCATCTGCTGGAGCATCATCATTTTTTCTGGGACGCGGGGAAAACGGTGTTCTACGGCATTTGCGAGGATTGCCGGAAATCCTGAAAGGGAAACGGCATCAAAGAGAAAGGAGGAGGCTGATTCCATGAAACGCGAGCGCATCATTGCGCTGACGCTTTGCCTGGGGCTGGTGCTTGTCCTGACAGTCTCCTCTGTTTTCATGATTCACGAAGCGGATCATGATTGCATCGGCGAAGGCTGTGAAATCTGTGTCCGCATTGCCGCAGCCGCTCATTTGCTGCGCAGTTTGTCTCTGCTTGGCGTGATGCTGTCTGCGCTTTTTGCGGCGCTGTCTGCTGCCCGGAAATATTGCAGGCTGTTTCACTGCGCTGTCCGGCCGATGCCGACGCTGGTTGGTTGGAAGGTGCGGCTGAATAATTAATTGAATATTCTGTAAAGCCCTGATATTCCTGCGGCTTCCCGTGGCTTTTTGTCCGCCTTTATGTGAGCGGAGCGCACGGAAGAGCGGTGTATGGCTGTCGGGGCTTTATATTGTGTACAAGGGCAGACCAGGATAGGAATTCCCCCTTGTATTTTTGTATGCAAATTCAACTGAAGTGTGTTCATCTGGAGGAAAATCATGAAAAAGTATTTGGGAATACTGCTTGTTTTCACCTTCCTGTTTTCCTGCCTGACGGGCGGCGCCGTCCTGGCTGAAGAAGAAAAGCCGTCCGTTGTGGCGACGATCTTCCCCATTTATGACTGGGTACGGGAAATCGCCGGCGACAGTGATCAGGCCGAAATTACGCTGCTGCTGGACAGCGGTGTGGATTTGCACTCCTATCAACCCACCGCGCAGGACATCCTGAAAATCTCCTCCGCCGATCTGTTTATCTATGTGGGCGGGGAAAGCGACGAATGGGTGGAGGATGTGCTGGCTTCTGCCATGAATCCTCATCTGAAAGCGCTGAACCTGGTGGAGGCCCTGGGTGAAGACGTCAAAATGGAAGAGATCGTGGAGGGCATGGAGCACGAGCACGAGCACGACCACGACGAAGACGAGGAAGAACACCACCACGAAGAGGATTACGACGAGGACGAGCACGACCACGAAGAGGATTACGACAAGGACGAGCACGACCACGAGGAAGATCACGACGAAGACGAGCATGAGCACGAAGAGCACGACCACGAGGAAGAAGCGGACGAGCATGTATGGCTGAGCCTGCGCTGCGCCGAAAAGCTGGTGCAGATGATTGCTGATTCCCTGGCCGAAATCGACCCGGCTCATGCAGATGCTTATCAGGCAAATGCCGCCGCCTATGGGAAAAAGCTGGCGGAGCTGGACGCCCGATACAGCGAAGCCGTCGCCCAAGGGGAAATGAAAACCATCCTGTTCGGCGACCGCTTCCCCTTCCGTTACCTGGCGGATGACTATGGGCTGACCTATTACGCCGCCTTCTCCGGCTGCTCCGCCGAAACCGAAGCCAGCTTTCAGACCATCGTGTTCCTGGCCCAAAAAGTGGATGAAATGGGGCTGCCCGCCGTGCTGACCATCGAGCACCCCAAAACCCGCATTGCGGAAACCGTGGTGCAGTCTACCACAGCCAAGGATCAGAAAATCCTGTCCATGGATTCCATGCAGGGCATCACAGCGCAGGACATTCGGGACGGCGCGACTTATCTTTCCATCATGGAAAGCAACCTGGAGGTTCTTCGCCAGGCCCTGACCAGGTAAACGAAAACTGGAGCGAAGGGCAGGGACGGAAAACCGTCTCTGCTCTCCGCCCCGTCGAAGGAGCATCATCATGGCGCAGCTGCAATGCAATCAACTGACCCTGGGCTATGAGGGACACGCGGTGCTGGGCAACCTGTCTTTTTCCGTGCAGGCAGGGGATTACCTGTGCATCGTGGGAGAAAACGGATCGGGAAAAAGCACGCTGATGAAAACCATCCTGGGCCTCATGAAGCCGCTTGGGGGAACCATCCAATGGGGCGAGGGCTTTCAGGAAAACGAAATCGGGTATCTGCCCCAGCAAACGCCGGTGCAGAAGGATTTTCCGGCGACAGTATGGGAAATCGTGCTGTCCGGATGTCAAGGGCGAGCGGGCATGCGTCCCTTTTACAGCAAAGCGGAAAAAGCGCTGGCCCGGGAAAACATGGAAAAAATGGGTCTTGTCCCTTTGGCGAATCGCTGCTATCGGCAGCTTTCCGGCGGCCAGCAGCAAAGGGTTTTGCTGGCCCGTGCCCTGTGCGCCACCAGAAAGCTGATTTTGCTGGATGAGCCGGTGTCCGGCCTGGATCCCAAGGCAACGGCGGAGATGTACGATCTCATTCAGGGGCTGAACCGGGAAGGGGTCACGGTCGTCATGATTTCCCACGACGTATCCGCCGCCCTTCGCTGCGCTTCCCATATCCTTCATGTGGGCCAGGAGGTGTTTTTCGGCACGGTGGAGGATTATAAAAGCTCCCCTCTCGCCAAACGGTTTCTGGACGCGGAAGGAGGCGAAGGGCGGTGATGGACATGCTGCGTCAATACCTGAGCTTTCCCTTTGTACAGTATGCCCTCATCGTGGGCGTGCTGATCGCCCTGTGCTCCTCGCTGTTGGGGGTCACGCTGGTGCTCAAACGGTTTTCTTTCATTGGCGACGGGCTTTCCCACGTAGCCTTTGGGGCTATGGCCATCGCGGGCGTGCTGCATTTGACCAACGATATGCTTTTCGTGCTGCCCTTTACAGTGGTTTCCGCGATTCTTTTGCTGCGCACAGGGCAGAATACAAAGATCAAAGGCGACGCCGCTATTGCCATGGTGTCCGTGGGTGCGCTGGCCATGGGGTATCTGCTGCTGAACCTGTTTTCCACTTCAACAAATCTGTCCGGGGATGTATGCTCCACCTTGTTTGGCTCCACCTCCATCCTGACGCTGACCGGAACGGAGGTATGGCTGTGCATTGGGCTGTCCGCTGCGGTGGTGATCATTTTCCTGCTGTTCTACAACAAAATCTTTGCCGTTACTTTTGATGAAGACTTTGCCCGGGCCAGCGGCACAAAAGCGGAAGCATACAACCTGCTGATCGCGGTGGTGATCGCGGTGATCATCGTGCTGGCCATGAACCTGGTGGGGTCCCTGCTGATTTCAGCGCTGATCATTTTCCCGGCCATGAGCGCCATGCGTCTGTTCCGCTCCTTCCGGGGCGTTACGGTCTGCTCTGCCGTGCTGTCTGTCACCTGCGCGGCGCTGGGTATCCTGATATCCATCCTGGGCGGAACTCCGGTGGGCTCCACCATCGTGGCCGTGGATATTGCCGCGTTCCTTGTTTTCTGCGTCATCGCAAAGCTTAAAAGCTAATGGACCCAATCAGAAAGATAACAGGAGGACAGAAAGATGCGTAATCATTTGAAGAACAGCCTGATCCGGATCCTGCTGAGCGCGCTTCTGGTTTTCTCTCTGTCTGCCGCAGGAGCGGAGCAGACGGTCGACATGGATCTCTCCGCCTTCAGCCGGGGAGTCACCTATGCGCAGATGACACAGGTCTGCCGTACGCCCGAAGAGTATGACGGGAAAATCTTCCGGCTGAAGGGCAAGTTCAACTATTCCGAAACGAATGAGCTGGCAAGGATCATCTTCAGCGACAACACCGGCTGCTGCGAAATCGCCCTGGTTTTCCAGCCCGCGCAGGCGCTCCGGTTCCCGGACGATTATCCGCCCCTGTGGGGAGATATCATGATGACCGCACGGCTGACAATGGACGCAGAGGACCCGGATATGCCCTGCCGATTCACGGAAGCTGTCATCGAATGGGAAAAGTGAGGTGATTTCAGAATGAAAAAAACTGCCTTGATCCTTGTGCTATGTCTCCTGAGCGCGATTCCAGCCGGCTGCGAGACTTCCAGCGCGGATACAGACGTCCCTGCAGCGGCGCCGGAACCTTTGGCGGTTGATTTGGACCTGTCCCAGATGAGCGGCACAGTCGTTTACGCGCAAATCTATCAGATCCTGTCCG
The DNA here is from genome assembly GCA_964591355.1 of uncultured Oscillospiraceae bacterium. Classification (GTDB taxonomy): domain Bacteria; phylum Bacillota; class Clostridia; order Christensenellales; family Aristaeellaceae; genus RUG563. Next base: position 244 of record CAZQAM010000138.1, on the reverse strand, counting down.
ATTATCAGGCGTATGAAGGCAAAATCATCCGGATGAAGGGCTGGTACGATGTATTTCAGGATGAGGATACCGGCATGGTGTATCTTTCCTGCATCATTCCGGACGCAACGGCCTGCTGTGCTCAGGGCATCGAATTTGTCTGGGCAGGGGAACATACCTATCCCGATGATTTCCCGGAGCCCGGCACTGGTGTCACAGTCACGGGAAGATTTGAATCTTATATGGAAGGCGAATATATGTATGT
>CAZQAM010000137.1:0-5808 GCA_964591355.1 uncultured Oscillospiraceae bacterium | reverse complement strand
GATAATGAGCGGTGACTGGAGTTCAGACGTGTGCTCTTCCGATCTCTTGCCCCACAAATATACGGTGGAACGATTCTACTGAGACGGGAGAATGGAGCATGAGCAAAAAGGAGAAACGCGGGCTTTCCCCGGCGGAATTGAGCACCTTCTGCGGGCAGGTGGCCCTGATCCTGGAGGCCGGGCTGCCGCTTTACGACGGGATGGAAACCCTGGCCGGGGCGGACCAGGGCAGCGAAAACGCTGACATCTATGTGTCCGCCAGCGAGGGCGTCACCGCCACCGGTTCCCTTTACGACGCTTTGAAGGAGGACAGCCGCTGGCCCAGCTACCTGGTGGAAATGGTGGGCGTGGGCGAAAGGTCTGGCCAGCTGGACCGGGTGATGCGGGGGCTGGAGGAGTACTACGCCCGGGAGGACCGCATCCGTTCCTCCGTCACCGGGGCCATCACCTATCCCCTGGTGCTGGGGGCGATGCTGGTGGTGATCGTGCTGATCCTGCTGTGGAAGGTACTGCCGGTTTTCCGGCGGGTGCTGGGCAGCATGGGCGTGAGCATGACCGAGTCCGGCAGCCTGATGATGCGCCTGGGCGCGGCGGTGGGCTGGATCGTGCTGGCGCTGGTGGCGCTGCTGGTGATCGCGGTGCTTTCCGGGATCCTCCTGATGAAGACCCGGCACCGGGACAAGGTGCTTTCTCTGGCGCGGCGAGTGATGCCTTCTTTGCAGAAATTGAACCGGAAATTGTCCGCTTCCCGGGTGGCGGGGGTGCTGTCGATGATGCTTCGCGGCGGCTTTCCCACCGGGGAAGCGCTGGAAATGACCGCGGCTGTGCTGGATGACAAGGAGGCCGCCGGTCAGGTGCGGCAGATCCGCAGCCGGCTGGAGGAAGGAAGCGGCTTTGCCGACGCCGTCAGCGATACGCAGCTGTTTGATGAGCTGCACAGCCGCATGATCCGCATGGGCAGCGCCACGGGGCAGGAAGACCAGGTGCTGGATAAATTGGCCGCGCTGTACGAGGAACAGGCGGAGGAAGAGATCACCCGCCTGGTGTCCATTATCGAGCCTACGCTGGTGGCGCTTTTGTCCGTGGTGATCGGCGCGGTGCTTTTGTCGGTGATGCTGCCCATGGCAGGGATTCTTTCCAGCCTGTAAGGAGCTGAATCTATGAACGGAAGGGATATTGCCAGGATCATTGCGATCGTTGCCGTGCTGGCGCTGGCTGTGGTGCTGATCAGCCGGATCGACACGGTCCAGGGCACGGCGGAAACGGAGATCGTGCGGGACGCGGTGAAAAATGCCGCGCTGACCTGCTATGCCGTGGAAGGCGCGTATCCTAATGATGTGGAATACCTGCGGGAGCATTACCGCCTGGCCTATGATGAGGAGCGATACCTGATCACTTACGACGCTTTTGCTTCCAATATGCTTCCCGATATCTGGGTGACGGAAAGGGGGGCCGGGATGCCGTGAACAGGATCAAGGCTTCTTCCCACGCGATATCGGGGGTGTTCGTCTTTCTTTTGCTGGGCATCTTCGCGGTGTTTGCCACGGTGATGGTGCTGCTGGGCGCCCGGGCCTATAAGGCCGGGGCCGACCGGGCCGACGCCCACAACGCCGCCCGGATCGCCGCCGCTTATGTGCGCAGCATGGTGCGCTCCGATGACGCGGAAGGGGCGCTGCGGGCGGAGGAAATCGCAGGCATACCGATGGTCTCCATGGAGAACAATTATGACGGGGATTTGTTTGTGACCCGGCTTTATGTGTACGACGGGATGCTCAGGGAATGGTTCACCGATGCGGAAATGGCGTTTGAGCCGGAAAACGGCGAGGGCATCTGCGCCGCGGACGAAATGACCGCTGATCTGCATGACGGGATGCTGACCGTCGGGGTGAGAAACGGCGAAGCATGGACGATGGTGGACATAGCGCTGCGGGCGGCGCGGTGAGGTGATGAGGATGAAAACGGGCAATCGAAGCAATGCGCTGCTGGTGGAGCTCATGATTGTGGTGCTGTTTTTCATGCTGTCCTCCACGGTGCTTCTGCAGGTCTTTTCCGTATCCCGCAGCCAGAGCGTCCGGGCCGGTGTGATCTCCCAGGCCCTCAATGAAGCCCAGAGCGTGGCCGATCGACTCTATAACGCCCAGGATCCTGCGGAAAGGAACGCGGTCTTAAAGGAAATGGGTTTTGATTTTGACGCGGCGGGCGACAGCTTCCTGGCGCGGGAAGGCTACAAGTTGACGGTCAATTCCAATACGGAGGACCGGGAAGGGGGCCTGATGCATCTGCATACGGTGTATGCGTATCAGGAAGATGAATTGCTCTTTACCCTGCCCGTGGCCCGGTATGTGGAGGCGCGGAAATGAGCCAGAAAAAGAAAAGCAATATCAGCTTCGGCCCCGGCGCCCCTTCGCTGATTCTGATTTTTGTGGCGCTGTCCATGAGCGCCCTGGCCATGCTGGCGCTGATGAACAGCCGGAATGATGTGAAGCTCAGCGAGCGCAGCGCGGAAGCGGCGGGGGCGGTATATACCCTCAATGCCCGGGCGGAGGAAACCTACGCCGCGCTGGACGCGCTGATTTTCTCCTGCGGCGGAGACCTGGAGGCCCTGGAGGCCGCGCTGCCCGAGGGCGTCCAGATGGAGGAGGATCTGCTTTCCTGGACGGAAAGCGACGAATTGCGCACGCTGAACTGCGCCTTGCGCGTCCTGCCCGCGGATGGGGAAAAGCGCGCGGAATGGGTTCAGTACAGCCTGACCGCCGTCACGGAAGAAGAAGGGATCTGGGAAGAATGATCGAGCTGCTGCAGCGGGCCGTCGCCATGGGGGATCGGATATTTTTATCGTGCCCGGCGCCGGCGTGACCGTAAAAGTGAACAACGATATGCTGGCCCTGACGGACAACCGGCTGACCCCTGCCGATTCGGAAAAGCTGATCGGAGAAATGTACGCCCTGGCCCACCGGGATATTCAGCGGCTGGAAAAAGAGGGAGACGATGATTTTTCCTTCGCGGTGGTCAGCGTCAGCCGTTTCCGCTGCAACGTCTACCGGCAGCGCGGCACCCTGGCGGCGATTTGCCGCATCGTGAATTTTGACCTGCCCAATGCCAGGGACATGGGCATCCCGGACCTGGTGATGAGCCTGGCCCGGCAGCGCAGCGGCATGATCCTGGTGACGGGGCCCGCGGGGAGCGGCAAGAGCACGACGCTGGCCTGCATGGTGGATCAGATCAACGGGGAGCGCAGCGCCCATATCGTGACCATTGAGGATCCCATTGAATACCTGCACCGGCACAAGCGGTCCCTGGTGAGCCAAAGGGAGGTGCCCAATGACGCCCTCACCTTTGCCCGGGCCCTGCGGGCCGCCCTGCGGCAGGCGCCGGACGTGATCATGCTGGGGGAAATGCGGGATCTGGATACCATCCGCACCGCCATCACCGCGGCGGAAACCGGGCATCTTTTGCTTTCTTCCCTGCATACCATCGGCGCCGCCAAGACGGTGGACCGCATCATCGATACCTTCCCGCCGGAGCAGCAGACCCAGATCCGGATGCAGCTGTCGATGGTGCTCAAGGCGGTGGTATCCCAGCGCCTGGTGCCCACGGTGGACGGGAAGAGGGAAGCGGTATTTGAAGTGATGACGGTGAATCCCGCCATCCAGAATATGATCCGGGACGGCCGCACCCATCAGATCGACAATGTGATTTACGGCGGCAGCGACAGGAATATGCTGTCCATGGACGGAGAGCTTCAGCGCCTGGTGCGGCAGGGCCGCATCACGAGGGAGACCGCGCTTCTGTATGCCGCAAATCCGGAAACCCTGGCCAAAAGGATCTGACAGACGACGATGGACGGAGGGGCAAACAGGAACCGATGGAAAAAGTGCTGCATGAGGAAATCTATCTGATCTGCATGGTGATTGTCGGCGTGCTGTGGTATTGGACGGCGCGGCGGGATACCCGCTCCATGACGGAAAGCTGGCTGATCCGGCTGCAGGTTTGTTTCCTGTGCAATTTTTTGATCCATTTTGCTTCCATCGCGGCGGGTAGCCTGCTGCGGGATGTAAGCGTGCTTACGCCGGTGCTGTACGCGCTCAAGACGGCGTATTATCTTTCCCTGGGGGCGGGGGTGCTGGTTTGGTATGTATACGGCGAGACGGAATTGATCAGCGCTTCAGCCCAGAAAGAGCGGAAAAGAAAGTGGCTCCTGCTGCTTGGGATTCCTCCTCTGATCCTTGTATTGGCGAACCTGAAAACCCACAGCCTGTTTTCCATTGACGGGAACGGGGAATACGGGCTGCACGCTTTCTTTCATATTTTAATGGCGTACCTGATTCTCTGCTCCCTGCCCTGCAGCGTCCGGCTGCTGATTCATGCCCACCATGAATCCGATCCCACCAGGAAGACCCACCTGCGGGTCACGGCTGCGTTTCCGCTGAGCCTGTCCGCGGCCTGGCTTTTGTCCCTGGCTGCGAGGCCGGAAGAAATGATCTGCGTTTGCGTCACGGTGGAGCTGCTGTGCCTTTTTATCGCCGTCAATGAGCAGCAGATTTCCAAGGATAAGCTGACGCAGGTCAACAACCGGCATAATCTGATGGGCTTTCTGAACAGCAAGATCGTCAATCACACGGAAAAGCTGTACCTGATGATGCTGGATATTGATGATTTTAAGCAGATCAACGACACCTGGGGCCACCTGGAAGGGGATCATGCCCTGGTGTGCACCGCGTCGGTGCTGAAAAGGGCGTGCATGAATTTTAAAAAGCGCCCCTATATCGCCCGGTATGGCGGCGATGAATTCATTGTGGTTCTGGAAGGAAATGATCAGGACATTCAGGAATTGTGCAACAGGATCCATGCGATGCTGAAGGGTGAGGAGCAGAAAAACCGGCGCTATGCGCTGTCGCTGAGTATCGGCATATCGGAATGCAGGGAGGGAATGGATCCCAAAAACCTGATCGCTGAGGCAGATGAGGCGCTGTATCGTGAAAAAAAGAAAGAAAAACGTGAACAAATGAGAAAAAAGAATGAAAAAACTCATAAATAACAAATGTTTTTTCATTTTCTCATTGACAGTTGGCAGGAAAAAGGACTAAAATAAATTGATTCATAGTGCAAAGGCTGTGCTATGGGTTTTTATCGCCCTATAAAATACATAAATTTCCAATGCACGAAAGGCGGGAAAAAAATTTTGAAAATCCCGAAAAAACTTTGGATGTAACTGATCGTGTAATTGTTGCCTGATATACTGAGGCTGCAAGAACGGAAAAACTCTGCTTCTGACCGCTATCGAGCGTGACTTTATTAAGATGGAGGGCTTGAAAATGATGAAGAAAGTACTCGCTGCGATCCTGGCTGCCGTAATGGTGCTGAGCATGGCGTTCACTGCCATTGCTGATGAAGCCGTTGCTTTTACGGCCAGCGCCGGGGTATCCATGGCCCCTTCCACTCCTATTCTGGGTGAAGGGCTGAAACTGAAAGCCAAAGTATCCGGCGCCAATATGGATTATTCCATTCACTGGGAAAAGCAGACCAAAGATGAAAAAGACAATGTGGTCTGGGTGTCTGCCGGCAGCGGCGATGAATTGTCGCTGACTGCTTCTGCGTCTCTGGCGGGCGTCGTCTATCGCGCAGTGGTGATCGGTGCCGATGGCACGAAGATGAACGCCGGCTCCATCAAGATCCCCAAGCCCGAAAAGAGCGCTGCTCAGATCAAAGCAGAAGAAGAAGAGGCCGCCCGGAAGGCTGCCGAGGAAGCCGCCGCCAAGAAGGCTGCTGAAGAAGAGGCCGCCCGGAAGGCTGCTGAAGAAGCCGCCG
>CAZQAM010000136.1:0-5813 GCA_964591355.1 uncultured Oscillospiraceae bacterium | reverse complement strand
ATTCATGCGGCAGCCCGTTTGGATTAAAGCGTATTTTTGCTGGTGGGATTGTTGATGATGCCAAAGCCCACCAGCACCGGCAGCAATACGTCCATGAACCCATTCACTTCTCCGGACAGGTCGATGCCGCCGAATTCTTTCAGGCAGAAGACGACCAGCGCGGCGAGGGATGTCCACAGCGCCCAGGATTTCAGCCGGTTTTGCTCGATCATGGCGTTTTCCTTCCTTTCAGATCGCGGATATCGTGCTCCGCTTCGGTCATGCGGCCCTCCAGGCAGAAGGTGCGCTCCATGACCTGGTTGTGTTTTTCCACCTTTTTTTCCAATTGCTCGATGCGGTAATTGGAAAGGCGGCTGGCGGTCAGGATGCCGCCCAGGCTGCCCGCCAGCGTGCCCAGGAGGCTGAGCAGCGCCACCAGCACGCTGCTGTTCATGCGCGCAGCTCCTCCATCAGGGCCTGCAGCGCCGCCAAGGCTTCCTCCAGGGCGGCTTCCGCCTGGCGGATGGATGCTAGGACAGGGGATGCGGGCTCCTCAGAAATCCGCTGAAGAAATTTCCGCATCATCGCCCCGGTGACGCCCCCGTGCCGGATCAGGGCCCAGCCTTCATTGGTTTCCTCCAGTACCTCCACCTTGGTTCCAACTGGCAGGGAGGCAAGGACCTTGCCGTCCGCGGCGGGGCGCGCACGCACCTTGACGGGATAGCCGTTGGCGGCGGAGACTGCCGCCTGATACAGTGCGTTCATGGTTTTTCCTCCTTTGCTTGCGGCATAATCCACCAGGGTCAAGCCGGCGGCGAAATGCCATTTTTTGATGGAACGGTCCCTTTGGATGCCCCCGGCCACGCTGGTGCAGTGGATGATCTCCAGGGGCGATACCGACAGGACCGCTCCCACGTGGTAATAGTCCCTTTGATCGGGTTCCTGCCGGTAAGCGGCGGGCAGGGCGTAGCCGGCCTGGCCGGGGGAGCGGGCCTTGAAAACCAGGGCGCCGGGAAACAGGGAAGATGCGGCGGCAGGCTTCCAATCCGCCGTCACGTTCCGGGCGGCCCAGTTGCTGCCGTGGGTGCCCGGCCAGGTGCCTTTCGCCAATTGCACCGCGCCGATGATCAGGCCGATGCAGTCGCATGTTCCGTTGCTGCCGTTTCCGCCCGGGGCATAGGCCCGGACGCGGTCCGCGTTCACGCTGACGCAGCGAAGAAAATCAGCAACCGGGATCAGGGACTGCATGGCTTTTTTCCTGGCCAATAGGCCGCTTTACGCCTCATTGGGCTGACGGTAGCTCTTGCTCATGTGATGGTCCCCGTCCTCCGTGATCAATACTACGCTGTGCAGCGGCAATTCGGACACGGCGGCGAAGTGCAGCTTGTCGTAGTAGATGGATTCGGCTTCCCTTTGGGTTTCCGCCGTGTACACCAGATGCGCGTTCTGGCCCTGCGCGTTTTTCTGGATCTCGATGATGTAAAACATGATATTGCCTCCTTATGTCGTAACGCCCAGATCAATGATCTTGTAGCCGTTGGAGCCCGCGGCCGCGCGCTTGACCCACACCTGATACGTGGTGGACGTGGCGCAGTAGAAAATGGGGCTGATGTTGGTGGCCATGCCGCCGGTCTCCGCGATGTATTCATAGTCGGTATAGGCGTTGTTGTTGCGTCTCAGCTGAATGCCCAGCAGCAGGCCGGAAGCGTAATTGAATTCAAAGGCGTACAGGTGCCCCGCCGTCAGGTTCACGGTGAGGCCGGTATTGACCCAGGCGTTGGCGGCGCTGATGGTGGCGGTGCTGCTCAGCACCGTGTTCCGGATATAGGGATAACTCTGGGCGGAGGAGATCCGCACCCAGGTGCCCCAGGAGCCGGTGACGTAAGAACGCGCCCAGATTTTGAAATCGTTCAGGGAGGCGTTGGGCAGGGCGAACTGGTACACATAGTTGTCGCTGGTTTTGATCACGATCAGCTTGCCGTTTGCGTTGGCCTGGGGGATGTGGGCGTCGGACAGGGTATAGTAGTAAAAGCCGGTCTCCGTGGCGTTGTTGAGATCCCCGTCCAGGTCGCATACGGCCTTGGGCACATTCCCCAGCACGGCGGAGATTTCGCCGTATACCTTCAGCGTCCCGTCCTGATCGGCGATGCCGCCGAAGGCCCAGGCGCCGCCGCCCTTCTTTATGTGCATCTCCCATACGGCCCGGGTCACGATGTCGTAATAGACGCTGGATTGCCCCAGGCTGTCGGTAACGGTATAGCGGATCTCCCAGTTGAAGGGCAGGTAGATGGCGCCGCCGCCGAAGAAGAGAGAGCCGTTATTCAGGTTCCCCGCGCTGGTCCAGGCATCGGTGCCCTGCCGGCGGTAGGCGACAGCGCAGGTGACGGCGTTGTTTCCATCCAGGTCGGAATACACGATCTCCGCTTCCGCCAGCACATGGGCGCCCTCGTCGGCTTCCTCGCCCAGGCCGTTGACCCGTCGGGAAAGAATGTTCCGCAGGGTGGGCGCGCTGTAGGGCAGCACCGTGACGTTGAATGAAGCGCTTCCCACTCTGCCGCGGCTGTCCACGGCGGAAATGGTATAGCAGTGAACGCCCTGGGGCAGCAGGCTGCTGGTGGCGGAGAGGTTCAGGGAATCGCCTTCTGCGTAGATACCGGTCCCCTGGATCCTATAGCGCACGATGGAAGCGCCGTAGGGGGCCACCGCCGGGGAGTGCATGGTCACGGTGACGGCGCTGAGGCCGGCGGCGTATACGCCCCAGGCGGCGGGCACGGCGGTGGAATACGGGGCGGCGACGCAGGTCATGCCGGAGGGCGCCACGTCCTCCGGGCAGCGGAGGGAAACGGTCCTGATCACGGTGCCTGCGCCGGCGGTGGTCACTTTCACCGTCATGGGCGCGGTGATGCTGTCCGGCATGGCGTTGAGCCAGGCAAGCGGCGGGGTGAAGGTGATCTCATCCTCTCCGGCTGCGGACTGCACCGTCTGCGAATAGCTCCCGATGGAGAAGACCGCGGTGTGCGCTTTATCGGTATTGCTGAGCAGGGTCATGGTGAGGGTTTCTCCCGCGTCCACGGGATCCGGGGCGCAGGAAAAATCGCTGGTGCCGCTCATGTCCACGGTCAGGGTCGCATAGACGGAGGACAGGGGGCCATTCAGGTGCGTGCCCACGGCCAGCACCTTGAAAAAGAGGCTGCCCGACTGGGGCGCCGTCACGATGCAGGATGTGCCGCTTTCGTTCTTCAGGAAATTGTAAGCGCCGTCCGCCCGGGTGGAAACGTACACCATATAGCCGGTGACGGGGTTGTTGGTGCCGCCGGCAGGGGCCGTCCAGGAGAGGGTGGCCTCCCCGGCCGGGTACTGGCTGGCGGGGGAGACGGAAAGGTTCGTGGGCACGCCGGGGGCTGTCACGTTCACAGTCGCCGAAGCGCTGACGGAACTCAGTCCGCTGCTGTATCCCGATACCGCGCCGATGGCCTTCACCTTGTAGTGGTAGCTTCCGGCGTTTGCTGGCGCCGTGACGGCCAGCTTCAGGGTGGTGGTTTCCCCGATCTTCGTATACGTGCCGCCGGCGCTGGTGCTCCGGTATACCTCGTATTTGCTGATGGCGTTGTTGAGGCCGGCCTTTGCGCCGCTCCAGGAGAGGGTGAGGGATTCTGATGGCAGGGCGGCGGTTTTATTGAGGGATACGGAGGTGGGCGCGGTGCAGGCGGTGTAGCCGGTGTAGTCCACCGTCAGCACGATATTTTCCCACCAGGTGGAGCCGTTGTAATAGCCCGCTGTGTTATAGACGTAAGTTATCGCCCTGTAAGCAAATTCGATTGCCAGCGTGCCGCCCGCCGTGATACGGGATTTGTCGATGGCAATATTGGCCGTAGAGTTTACCGACTCGTTGTTTCCGTCTACTGTTCGCAGGGAGCCGGAGTTGCTTCCGCGGCGGGAGCAGCTTATGTACGCGGAATTGATGATGCTGCCGGCCGGCAGAGCAGCAAAAGAAAAGGTTCTGGTGGTTTTTACTGTGTTGGCGCCTGACGTCCCCGGCACCGGGTGCGCGCCGCCCGACATGGTCACGGTCCAGCCGCTGGTCAGCTTGACGTCGTCCACCTTAAAAGTCATAATCGCCATCTTATCACCCCACGTACTTTAATCCTAAGCCTGATTTTGTGGCGATCCATACCCATTCTTCAGGCAGGCCCATGGCCTGGGTAATGCCCACGCGCTCGGTCTTCACGTTGGTCACTTCCATGGTGCGGTTGTCGGCCCGGAATCTTGCGGTGTCGCCGACCCGGCCGATCTCCAGGCCGTCGGGCGTCACCCGCAGATAGGCGTTCATTTCCTCCTGGGTCTGCACGTAGATGCGTAAGGATTCGTTGCCGGTGATGTCGATGGCGTTGAGCTTGGCGATCACCGCGTCCCGGGCGAAAAACTGGTCCACGTCCAGGGTCTCCGCGATCATTTCCCGGACCAGGGCGTTCTCCGCGAAGATCTCCTGGGCGTTCAGGCTTTGCGTGGTGATGCTGCCTTCGATGATCTTCTGGTCGCCCATGATGGAGGAATTCAGGATATCGTTGTTGTCCACCATCTTTTTCTGGGCGGATACGTTGCCTTCGTCGTCCACGGTGAGGGCGTAGAAGCCGCCGTCCTCGCCCCTGATCATGATTTCGCCCACGGACAGGGAGAGCAGGTTGGCCTCCGTCACGGCCAGGCGGGCGATGTAGAGTTCCCCCGCTTCGCCCTGGGTGATGATGGCGCGCTGGGAGACGAGGTCCTTCACATGATTCCAGTCGATGTCCGCCACAGCGATCTGGGCGTCGGCGATGTCGGCCACGGCGGCCTGCAGGGTGGCGATGTCTGCCCAGTCGATCTGGGCGGTGGCCAGATGAGCGAAGATGCTGTCGATGGCGGCGGCATCCAGCTTTTCGGCAGTCACCGCTCCCGCGGCCAGCTTCTCCGCCGTCACAGCCCCGGCATCGATCTTGGCCGCGGTCACGGCCCCGGCGCTGATTTTTTCTGCCGTTACAGCCCCGGCAGCCAATTGCAGGGCGGTGACGCTGCCAGCCATCAGGGACGCGGCGGCGATGGAGCCGTCCCGGATGATGGCACCGTTGAGGCTGCCCTCCAGCTGCGCGGCATTGAGGGCGCCGGAAGCGGTGAAGAGCCGGCCGACAGCCTGCTCGGAGGAAGGGGACGCGCTGTCGGTCTGCATGGAAAAGCCCTGCTGAAACGTCATGCTCTGGGCGGAGACCAGGGTGGTGACGGCCCGGCCCTGGCTGTCCGTGACGCGGATTTTATCACCCAGGCGCACCGCGGGATCGCCCCGCCAGGTGAGGCGGAGGGCGGACACAGTGCAGCCGGCCAGCGTATTGAGCAGCGCGGCGGCCAGCGGCTGTGTATGGCTGCCCTGCCAGGGGAAAAGGGGATTGCCGGATATGGAGAAGGTGTTGTAGGGCCCCGGGGCTGCCTGCTGCAGGGTGACGATGAGGGGCTCGGTGCCGCGCTTGGCGCCCTTCATAGCTACTTTCAGCGCGGAGAGCGGGCCGAATGCGCGCTCGCCGCCTTCGCAGGCCAGGGTCATTCCCGGCCCGATGTCCAAAGGCAGCATGTTGGGGTTCACCGGACGGAAGAGGAGGCTGCCGTCCCTGTCGATGCAGGCGAAGCACCCGGCGGCGCAGGCGGTGAAGGCCAGGGCCTGCCGAAGGGAAATATCGCCCCAGTCCGGTTTTTCCGGGATGGAAAAGGAGGCGTTGGGGAAGCTGCCGTCGGGAAGGGCAAAGCCTGCCTGGGACGCGATATGCCGGGCAATTTGAAGCAGGGTGGCTGGATAGGTGAGGCTGTCT
>CAZQAM010000135.1:0-5845 GCA_964591355.1 uncultured Oscillospiraceae bacterium | reverse complement strand
CACCCTATCCTACACTCTTTCCCTACACGACGCTCTTCCGATCTGCCTATGGAGGTCCAGGAGATGAAATCTCCTGGCGCGGGGTTTGGGGCCGCGGAGGCCCCAACCGTTCCACATCCAAGCTCTCAGCTTTTACTGAATAATCCCCTGATCGATCTTCAGGGCCAATACTCTTTCGACGCTTTCATTGATGCGGGCTTCCGTCAGTTCACCGTTTTTCACCGCTTTGAGAATGCCGCTGACGGCGGCGTCGGCGTTGGATGGAAGGAGCAGCATATCGGCCCCGGCCTTCAGGGCTTCCACGGCAGCCGTTGCAGGTTTATACAGGGAAGTGACAGCGCCCATCCGCAGGGAATCGGTAATGACCACGCCCTCATATCCGATCTCCCTGCGCAGCCATTGGCTGATGACCACATTGGACATACAGGCCGGCATCCCGTCTCCCGCCGCCCGGCTGGGGGCGTTGGATACCATGATCATGCCGGCGCCCTCTGCAGCCGCCCTCCGGAAGGGCACCCAGTCCACCGCCTGCATATCCGCGAGGCTGCGGGTATTGACCACTTCACGGTTGTTCAGGTTGCCGTTGATGCTGCCCTGGCCCGGGAAATGGGAAAAGCAGGGAAGGATGCCCTGACTGCGGAGCCCCTCCGCCATTTTCAGCGCCATATCGGCCACGCGGGCCGCGTCAGCCCCATAAAGACGTTCCCTGATCCAGGCGTCCTCCGCCGTCAGCACGTCGCTGACCGGAGCGAAATTGAGGTTGATGCCCAGCGGTTTCAGATAATTCCCGATGGTTTTTCCTGCTTCGCAGGGTTTTTCAGGATCGCCGGACGCGCCTGCTTCCTGAGCTGATACAGCCTTTTTGTATCCCAGCTTGTTGGCCACCCGGGACCAGGCGCCGCCTTCCTCGCTGACGGCGATCAGCAAAGGATGCGCCCCGGCGCCGCGGGCCTGCTGCTGCAGATCGGCCGTCAGCCCTTTCAACTGGCTTTCCGAGGAAATATTCTGGCCGAAAATCACCACCCCGCCTGCCGGACGGGCTTTCATCACATTTTCTTTTCCCAAAGCAGTGGTGATTTTTTCCCCTGTCAGCGCTTCGGGAGAAACGAACAGCAGCTGCCAGACCTTTTCCTCCAGGCTCATATCCCGCATCAGGACCCGGGCCTGCGCCAGACGGTCCGGAAAAAGCCCGTCCTCGCTCTCATCCACGATCCATTCCCCGGCGGCCGTCTGGACGCCCAGCAGCATGCAGGCAAGAAAAAAACACAAAAAACGCCGCAAAGCCTCCTCCTCCTTCTCACCTTGCTTATTGTACCATATCCTGTCAAAGAGCGCAACGCGCCCGGGCAGCTTTTACAAGCCCCGCGGCCGGATAAGGCCGCCGGGCCCGGGCATGCTAAAGCGGGAAAACCCGCGAAAAGAAACGCTTGCGCAAATCGGAAACCCGTGCTATACTATAATAGTCAAAGAAAGACAATTCCCAGGAGGGATCCCTATGCGATTGAGCGATACCATCGAAAGCTTTATCAAGGCCATGATCCAGGAGGATCAGCCGGAAATCGAACTGAAGCGGAACGAGCTGGCGGAGTATTTTCACTGCGCCCCCTCCCAGATCAATTATGTGCTGGCCACCCGGTTCACGCCGGATCACGGCTATGTCACCTCTTCCCAGCGGGGCGGCGGCGGATACATCCGCATCGTGCGGGTCAGGCAGTCCTCGGTGGATCACTTGGCCTACCTGCTCAACGAGCGCATCGGCGACAGCATCGATGTCCAGTCCGCCCAGGTGCTCTGCTCCCAGCTGGCGGAAAGAAAAGTGGTCACCCTGCAGGAAGCCCACTTGATGGCCGCAGCCACCTCGGCGCAGGCTTTGTCCGGCCCTCTGCCGGAAGCGGTAAAGGACGCGCAGCGGGCCAAGATCCTCAAATGCATGCTGCTCACCGTGGCCCGGCAGCACGCCAAGAGCCCTGACGCAGGATAAGGCGGCAACGCATACGCTGATCAGGAATCATCGTCCAGAAAGGATTATTCTTATGCTTTGTGAAGAATGCGGAATCAACCAGGCGGAATTGGTGATCACCACAGTGGTCAACGGCGAAGCCGCCACCCGGCATCTTTGCAGGGAATGCCTGCAAAAATACCAGACCGGGGAAATGCAGGCCGTGCTGGCCGCGATCCTTGCCGGCATGGCGCAGAAACAGAAATCCCCGGACATCACCTGCCCCCGCTGCGGGGAAAGCTATGCCCAGTTCCAGCAAAGCGGCATGCTGGGCTGCGCCGGCTGCTACCAGGCTTTCCGCAAGGAGCTGACGCCCCTGATCACCCGGATCCAGGGCCGTACCCAGCACGCAGGCCGCCGGCCCGCGGTCAACGCGGAGGAGCAGGAAATGCTGACCCGGCGGGAAGAGCTGCGGGCCCGGATGGAAGCCGCCGTGGCGGAGGAAAATTTTGAAGAAGCGGCCCTGCTGCGGGATCAGCTGCGGGCCATGACGGAAGCCAGGGAGGAAAAGGCATGAGCGAAATCGTGGTATCCTCCCGGGTGCGTTTGGCCCGGAATTACGAGGATCTGCCCTTCGGCCCCCGCATTACGCCGGAGCAGAGCGAGCAGTGCGTGCAGCGCACCCTGGACGCGCTGCGGGACCTGCAGGAGATCTATACCTTTTATCCCCTGCGCGGCATGGAAGAAACAGACAGGCGATCCCTGGTGGAAAGCCATCTGATCAGCCCGGACCTGCTGAAAAACGAGGAAAACGGCGCGGTGCTGATCCGGGAGGACGACCTGATTTCCGTGATGATGAACGAGGAAGATCACCTGCGCATCCAGGCCTTTGCCCCGGGAGGCGATCTTTCCGCCGCCGCCCAGAATGTCTTTGCCATTGAAGATACCCTGCAAAAGCACCTGGCCTTCGCCTTCGATCCCCAATTGGGGTATCTGACCGCCTGCCCCACCAATACCGGCACCGGGATGCGGGCTTCCATGATGCTCCATCTGCCCATGCTCACCCTGCTCAAGCAGATGGGCAAGGTAAGCCAGCTGGCGGCCAAGATCGGCCTGACCATCCGGGGCATCTACGGCGAGGGCAGCGAAGCCCAGGGCAATCTCTATCAATTGAGCAACCAGGTGACGCTGGGCCGCACGGAAAAGGAAATCACGGACATGGTATCCGCCCTGGCCGGGCAGATCATGGAGATGGAAAAGGCCCTGCGGTCGAAGACCCGGGAAAAGGACCCCGTGGCCTTTGAGGATCAGCTGTTCCGCTCCTGGGGCCTGTGCCTCAACGCGCGGAAGATGCCCCTGAAGGAATTCATGGTTCACTGGAGCAACCTGCGCCTGGGCGCCGATCTGGGCGTACTGCCCGTTACCGCGGAGACCTGCGACCGCCTTCTGACCAGCTGCCAGCCGGCCCATGTCGCCAAAGAGGCGGGCGCCGCCCTCAGCCCCAAGGAAATTGACGCATACCGCACGGAAATCATTCGCCGTGCCATTCATGGAGGAAACCAATAATGGCTATTTTTGGAAGATTCAACGAACGCGCCCAGCGGGTCATTGCCGCCGCCCAGCACAGCGCTGTGGAGCTGGGCCACAATTATGTGGGCAGCGAGCATTTTCTCATCGGGCTCCTGAGGGAAGCCCGCTCCGACGCCCCGGCCCTGCCGGACAACGTGATCACCGAAACGGTAACGGAAGCCGTGAAGCAGCTGACCGGCACAGGCGATCACGCCCCCTCCCAGCTGGAATTGACCCCCCGGGTGAAAAAAATCATGGAAAACAGCATCCGGGAAGCCCAGCGCCTGGGCCAGCCCTATGTGACCGCCGGGCATTTCTGGCTGGCGCTGCTGGGCGAAACGGACGGCGTGGCCGTGCGGGTGCTGATGAGCATGGGCTGCGATATCGAAAAGCTCAGGCAGAGCGTGCAGAACGCTTTGGGCCGGAAGGACGCCCCCGCAGGGGAAAGCCAGGACGGCAGCGGCCAGGATTCGCCTTTGAAAAAATACGGCCGGGATCTGACGCTGGCCGCTGAGCAGGGCGAACTGGACCCTGTGATCGGGCGAAAAACCGAAATCGAGCGCATCGTGCAGATCCTCTCCCGCCGCACCAAAAACAATCCCGTGCTCATCGGCGAGCCGGGGGTGGGCAAATCCGCCGTGGCGGAAGGCCTGGCCCAGCGCATCATTCAGGGCAGCGTGCCGGAAACCCTGGCCGATAAAAAGCTCGTATCCCTGGATATGGGCAGCATGGTGGCCGGCAGCAAATACCGGGGCGAGTTTGAGGAACGGCTGAAAAACACCCTGGATGAAGTGAAAAAACGGGGCGATGTGATCCTCTTCATCGACGAACTGCAAAATATCATCGGCGCCGGCAAGGCAGAAGGCAGCATGGACGCCGCCAACATTTTGAAGCCCGCCCTGGCCCGGGGCGAAATCCAGTGCATCGGCGCCACCACCCTGGATGAATACCGCAAAAATATCGAAAAGGACGCCGCCCTGGCCCGGCGCTTCCAGCCCGTTACCGTGAATGAGCCCAGCGAGGAGGAAACCCTGGCCATCATGCAGGGGCTCCGGGACCGGTACGAAGCCCACCACAAGGTGCGCATCACCGATGAAGCGCTGAAAGCCGCGGTGAAGCTGAGCAACCGCTATATCGCCGACCGCTTCCAGCCCGACAAGGCCATCGACCTGATGGACGAGGCCGCCTCCCGGGTGCGCATCCACGCCTTTACCGCGCCGCCGGACGTGAAGGCCCAGGAAAAGGAATTGGAAGGCGTCCTCCGGGAAAAGAAGGAAGCCATCGACAAACAGGATTATGAAAAAGCCGCCAAGCTGCGGGATCAGGAGCATACCCTGCGGGCCGAAATCGAGGAAAAGCGCGCCGCCTGGGAGCATAAAAAAGCCGCCGCCAAGGATACCGTGGGCGAGGACGACATCGCCCAGGTGGTAGCGGGATGGACCGGCATCCCGGTGAAGAAAATGACCGAGGAAGAATCCGAGCGCCTGCTGCATCTGGAGGAGATCCTGCACAAGCGGGTCATCGGCCAGGACGAGGCGGTATCCGCCGTCAGCCGGGCCATCCGCCGGGCCCGGGCCGGGCTCAAGGATCCCAAGCGCCCCATCGGCAGCTTCATTTTCCTGGGTCCCACGGGCGTGGGCAAAACGGACTTGTGCCGGGCCCTGGGCGAAGCCATGTTCGGGGATGAAAACGCGCTGATCCGGCTGGATATGTCCGAATACATGGAAAAGCACACCGTCAGCCGCATGGTGGGCTCCCCGCCCGGCTACGTAGGCTTCGAAGAGGGCGGCCAGCTCACCGAGGCCGTGCGCCGCAAGCCCTATTCCGTGGTGCTCTTTGACGAGGTGGAAAAAGCGCATCCGGACGTATTCAACATGCTTTTGCAGATCCTGGAGGACGGCCGCCTCACCGACAACATGGGGCGGGTGGTCAGCTTCAAAAACTGCATCATCGTCATGACCAGCAACGCCGGCGCCCAGTCCGCCCAGCGGGGCAGCATGGGGTTCGGCGGCGGCATGGCTGACGCCATGGATTACGAGCGGATGCGGGAAAAGGTGCTCAGCGACATCAAAACGGTGTTCCGCCCCGAATTCCTCAACCGGGTGGACGAGATCATCGTCTTCCACAAACTGGAGCAGAAGGACATCGAGTCCATCGCCGCCCTGATGCTCTCCCAGGTGGCCAGGCGGCTGCTGGAAAGGGATATTTCCCTGACCTACGGCGACGACGTGGTGAAGCACCTGGCCCAGGCCGGCTTTGACCCCCAGTTCGGCGCCCGTCCCCTGCGCCGGGTGAGATCGGAAGAGCACACGTCTGAACTCCAGTCACCGCTCATTA
>CAZQAM010000134.1:0-5872 GCA_964591355.1 uncultured Oscillospiraceae bacterium | reverse complement strand
TACACCCTATCCTACACTCTTTCCCTACACGACGCTCTTCCGATCTCTCTTTGCTGCTTTCTCGGGCTCCGGGAAAGCAGACCCCGTCCGTCCCTCCACGGTAAAGCCGCCCTTTCTGGTTCTCTTTCGGGCTTCCGAAAGAGAACGCCCCGTCCGTCTCCCTTGTTAAATAGTATCTTAATAAGCCCCGCCGACAAATTCCTTCAGAATCGCCAGCGCGCTGTCCAGATCCCGCAAATCGATCACCTCGCAGGCGGAATGTATATAGCGGCAGGGGATCGACAGGGTGCCCGCCGGGATGCCGCCCCGTGCGTGCTGGATGGCCGCGCCGTCGGTGCCGCCAAAGGGCAGCACCTCCCGCTGATAAGGCGCCCCGGCGCGTTCCGCAGCGGCGATCAGGGCATCCCGCACAAGAGGCGTAGCGATCATGGAGCGGTCCATGAATTTCACAGCGGCGCCCTGCCCCAGCTTCACGGCGGGCAGGGTAGTTTCCGGCGTATCGCCCCAGGCGGTGACATCGATGCCCACGCCCAGATCCGGGTTCAGATGATACGCGGCGGCGGCAGCGCCCCGGGTGCCCACTTCCTCCTGCACGGAGAACACTGCGGCCACGGTATTTTCCGGGTTTTCGATCTGCATCATCAACTCCGCCAGCACCGCGCAGGCGCAGCGGTCATCCATGGCGGGAGACGCATAGCGGTGTTCCCCCAGCGGATAGGCGTCCGGCGCGTATACGCAGGCATCCCCCAGCTGCACCAGCTTCAAAGCGTCCTCCCGGCTTTCCGCGCCGATATCCACAAACAGATGCTGCATCCCGGCGCTCTCCCCTTTGGTGGGCTGGCGCATCACCACGCCGTGAACGCCGCCCTTGAACACCACATGGTGCCCGGCGGTCATATCCATGCTCACGCCGCCCACCGGCGTCACCCGCAGGTAACCCTCTTTTTCGATATCGGCCACCACCAGGCCGATGTGGTCCATATGGGCGGAAAGCATGATGGTTTTTCCTCCCGTTTTCCCCTGCTTCACGGCAATCAGATTGCCCAGCACGTCGGTAAAGATGCTGTCCGCTTTGCCTTCCAGCAGTTCCCGCAGGGTATCGGCCACGGCGTTTTCACAGCCTGTGGGGCCGTAAGCCGCCAGCACTTTTTTCAATGTATCCAGCATCATGATGCTGCACCTCCCTCAAAACTGATCCGCAAACGCCTGAGCCAACAGATACTGCGCTTCCACATCCGACAGCTTCACCACCGAGCTGGGCCCGTGGATATACCGGCAGGGCACGGACAAAACGCAGGTCCGCGCGCCGCCTTTGCTGCGCTGGTAGGATCCCGCGTCGTTGCCGCCGGTGGCTCCCCGCTTGATCTGATGCGGGATGCCCTTTTCCTCCGCCAGGGCCATGAGGCTGCGGTACAATTCCCCATCGGCAATGGACGCCCGGTCCATGAAGGAAATGGTCACCCCCAGGCCCGCCTCGCAGACCCGCTGCGCCTTGGGCACATCGCCCATATCCCCGGCGGTGGTGCCCTCCAGCACGATCACGGCATCCGCGTCGGCATCGAAGGCCGCGCCCATGGCGCCCCGCAGGCCCACTTCCTCCTGCGTGACGAAGGCGCAGGTCACATCCGCGTCAAACTGATTTTCCAGAAGCCTGAGCAGATTATAGCAGCCCACCCGGTCATCCAGGGCTTTCGCCACCACGCAGCCGTCGCCGAATTCCTGATAGCCATTGTCGTAATAGGCGTAGCTGCCCCGGGGGCAGCTTTCCAGCGCTTCATCCTTTGTTTTCGCCCCGATATCGATATACAGGCTGTCAAAGCCCAGGACGCGCTTGCGGTCCTCCGGAGACTGCAGATGGATGGCCAACGCGCCGATGACGCCCGGGACCTGCTTTTCCCCCACCGCCACATACTTGCTTACCGCCACCCGGGGATCAATGCCGCCGACGGGGCGGAACTGCAGCAGGCCTTCATCGGTAGCGTCGGTGATGATAAAGCCGATCTCGTCCATATGCGCGGAAAACAGCAGGCGTTTCCCGTTGCCCCTGCCTTTTTTGAAAGCGATCACATTGCCCATCCGGTCGATGCACACGCTGTCGCACAGGGGCTTTGCCGCTTCCAGGATATACCTGCGCACGGCGTTTTCGTTGCCGGAAGCGCCGTTGAGTTCGCACAAAGATTTCAGATCCATAACTGTTCCTCCCATGCCGTGCTCACGTCAGCCAGGTAATGGGCCAGCAGCCGCGCTCCCTCGGAAAGAGCGTGCAGATCCAGCGTTTCCACATTGGTATGCATGTACTTGATGGGCAGGGACAAAAGCACCGTTGGCACGCCGGAGCGGACCGTGCCCAGTTCGTCGGCGTCAGTGGCAGTGTCCCTGTGATCCACGGCGATCTGCAGTTCGATACCGTTGTTTTTGGCCGTTTCCTCCAGCTTCCCTTCCAGGAAAGGCTGGATATAAGGGCCTTTGCTGGCCACCAGGGAATCGATATTGCTGGTGCTGCCATTCGGGGCGCCGGGGGTATGGGCGTGGCATACGTCAAAGGCCACGCCGTAATCGGGATCCACTTCGAACCCCGCCGTCAGCGCGCCGTAGGAGCCGATCTCCTCCTGGCAGGTGGCCACGAAATACAGATCCGCCGCATGCCGCATTTTCTGCAGCCTTTCCGCCGCCTCCAGCATGATGGCCACGCAGGCCCGGTCGTCTGCCGTTTTGGTGGCGGCCCGGCCGTTTTTCAGGGCGGCGTACCGGGCCTCGAAGCACACCGTATCGCCGATGCGCACCTTTTCCCGCACCCGGTCCGCATCCATGCCCATATCCACAAAAAGGTTATCAAAGGTATAATTGCTTTTGCGCTCCTGCTCCCGAAGCAGATGCGGCGGAGTGGCCCCCACCACGCCGGTGAGCACGCCCTCTTTCGCGTAAACCCTGACCCGCATGCCGGGCAGCACCCGGGGATCCACCCCGCCTACCCTTTGCAGCCGCAGGCAGCCGTCTTCCTCTATTTTGGATACCATCATACCGATTTCATCCAGGTGCGCGCAGATCATCACCTTCGGGCCCAGGCCTTTTTTGTGGGCGATCACGCTGTTCAAAGGCGCGATCTTCACTTCATCCACATAAGGCCGGAACGCTTCCGCGATGTATTCTGCGGCCGGGCGCTCATTGCCCGTCACCCCGGGAATGGCCGTCACCTGCCGCAGGAATTCTTCCCCTGTCATGCCTCCGCCTCCTTTGTTCTGTTACATTTCATCCCCGGTCAGCCGCCGGGCCTTGCAGCGCTTCAGCCAGCCGCCTTTGAGATAATACAGGATAAACATCACCGACGTGACCGCCCATGTCATGGGATAGCTGAACGCCGTTTTTTCCACGGTATGATCCATGGGCACGAACACCAGCACCCACACCAGGCGCAGGATGCAGATCCCAAACAGCGTGATCACCGCCGGAATCGCCGATTCCCCCGCGCCGCGCACCGTGCCGGAAAGGATTTCGATGCAAACAAAGGTGAAATAATAGGGAGCGATGAGCCGGAGGATCCGCATGCCCTCTCTGACCACCGCGCTTTCATTGGTAAAGATGCCAAACAGCGGCCTGCCAAACAGCAGCAGCATGGCGCTGAGGAACACCGCGGCGCCAAAGGCCATGGCCAGGCATTGCCGGACGCCCTGCCTCACCCGGTCATACTTGCCTGCGCCGAAATTCTGGCCCACGAAGGTGGTAATGGAAATCGAAAAAGCGTTCATCACCATCCAGAACAGGCCGTCCAGCCGCCCCCAGGCGCTCCAGGCCGCCGTGATATCGGTGCCAAAGGAATTGATGGCCGCCTGGATGAACACATTGGAAACGGAATACATCACCGACTGCAGGCCCATGGGCAGCCCGATGCGCACCACCCGGCCCAGCAGATCCCCGTGGAAGCGGATGCGCTTCACATCCAGCCGGCAGGCGGTATGGGAACGCATCAGGGTCACGATCACCAGCACGGCGCTCACCGTCTGGCTCAGGATCGTGGCTGCGGCAGCCCCGGCCACGCCCATATCAAACCCCACTACCAGCAGCACGTCCAGCACGATATTGGTCAGGCAGGCGACGATCAGGAAATACAGCGGCCGCCTGGAATCCCCCACAGCCCGGAGGATGCTGCTGCCCACATTGTAAATCAGGCTGGGCACCATGCCCAGGAAGAAAATGCGGATATAAGTGAGGGCGGGAGCCATGACATCCTGGGGCGTGCCCATTGCTTCCAGCATCCAGGGGGACAGGAGCAGCCCGACGCCGGTGATCAGCAGCCCCGCCGCCACAGCCAGGGCAATGGCGGTGTGCACCGTGCGGCTCACCTGATGATCCTGCCGCGCGCCGTAAAACTGGGAAATGATCACCGTGGCGCCGGAAGACAGGCCCACAAAGAACCCTACGATCAGGTTGATCAGGTTGCCCGTGGCGCCGCCCACGGCGGCCAGGGCCTGCTTGCCCACATATTTGCCCACGATCATGGCGTCGGCCGTATTGTACAATTGCTGGAAAAACGTGCCCAGAAGGATGGGGAAAAAGAAAATCAGCAGCTGCTGCCAGATCACGCCCTCCACGATGCCGTAGGCGGAACTGCCCTTCTGATTTTTTTGCATGGGAACGCTCCTCTCCTTTTCCGGGATTCTGCTCCCGCTCTGCCAGCCGTAAACATCAGGACAGCGGACGCGCTGCCTGCAATTGCCTCGTCAGTACACGTACCCCAACAGCACCACCGCGGCGATCAGCGCCGCCACCACAGCGCAGGCGATATAATCCCGTTTTTCACATTTCAGGACCCGCAGACGGGTGCGCCCCTCGCCGCCGTGATAGCAGCGGGCTTCCATGGCCATGGCCAGATCCCCGGCCCGGCGGAAGGCGCTGACGAAGAGGGGCACCAGCAATGGCACCATGGCTTTGGCCCGCTGGATCAGATTGCCCGTCTCAAAGTCCGCTCCCCGGGCAGTCTGCGCCTTCATGATCTTGTCGGCTTCCTCCAAAAGAGTCGGGATGAAGCGCAGGGCGATGCTCATCATCATGGCCATTTCATGGGCCGGGAAATGGATCACCCGAAGGGGCGAAAGCAGCCTTTCCAGGCCGTCGGTGAGCACGATGGGGGGCGTGGTCAGCGTCAGCAGGCTGGAAGCCAATACCAGAAACACCAGCCGCAGGGAATAATGAATCGCTGTGATCAGGGATTCCTTTTTGATCACCGCGAAGCCCAGATCCATTAGCGGCGTCTCCCCCTGCAGGAAAAAGAGGTTCAGCACAAAGGTCAGTATCAGGATGAAGCGCAGGGGCTTCAGCCCCTTGAGCATCATGCGGAAAGGCACCTTCGACAGCCGGGCCATCCAGTACAGAAACAGAACGATGGGCACGAAGGCCAGCAGGTTCCCGGCCAGGAACACCGCCACGATCAGGGCGATCAGCAGCACGATCTTGACCCGGGGATCCACCTTGTGCACAACGCTGTCCGCGGGGTAAAACTGGCCCAGGGTCAGATCATTCAGCGCCATGGGCTTTTCCCCCCTTCCAAAGCGCCAGCAGGCTGG
Organism: uncultured Oscillospiraceae bacterium; assembly: GCA_964591355.1. Taxonomy (GTDB): domain Bacteria; phylum Bacillota; class Clostridia; order Christensenellales; family Aristaeellaceae; genus RUG563. Next base: position 311 of record CAZQAM010000134.1, on the reverse strand, counting down.
AAAAAGCCTGGTCCTCCCGGAACAGGTTATCCGGCGCCTCGATTCCCATTTCTCGCAGCCTCATGCCCAGTTTGCATACGGAAGGCACGTCCAGCCCCATCCTTTCCAGGGTCGCCCCATAGCGGAAAATCTCCTCCGGAGCGCCTTCCATGGCGATTGTGCCCTGCTCCATCACCACCGCGCGGGTAGCGAAGCGGGCCACGTCGTCCATGGCGTGGGACACCATCACCACCGTCACGCCCTGGCTGTGCAGGGACTTGATCAAGATCGGAAGAGCACACGTCTGAACTCCAGTCACCGCTCATTATCTC
>CAZQAM010000133.1:0-5902 GCA_964591355.1 uncultured Oscillospiraceae bacterium | reverse complement strand
GCGACCGTGACGCTGAAGGACAGCAGCACCAAGACCATCAAGTGCAAGATCAAGGTGGAAAAGGGAGCGCCGGGCCAGAGCGCTGACGGCAGCGGCATGATCGGCAACATGGTGATCGAGACCGGCAACTGGGGCAAACTGCATCTGCGCAAGGCCGCGGACAAGAAATCCCAGTCCCTGGGCCTGTATCCCAGCGGCACCATCGTGAATGTGACCAGCAACAACGGCACCTGGGCCAAGGTCACGGTGGGCGGCAAGAGCGGCTACATGATGTCCAAATACCTCAAGGTTCCGGGCAGCAGCAGCGGCGAGAGCGGCAACGGCGGCAGCATCATCCCGGAAGGCAAAATGATCGTGAAGCAGCGCAGCAACAGCTTTGTGTATCTGCGTTCCTCCACCTCCACAGCCGATACTTCCAACGTGATCGACAAGATCCCGAGCGGATCCCAGGTAACCCTGATCAGCTGGGGCAAGTGGTACTCCAAGGTTCAGTACGGCTCCAAGATCGGTTACGTCGTGACCGCTTATCTGACTAAGTAATACGTCGGGCACCCTTTGGCCTGCGGAATGAAATACTTCCGCAGGCCTTTTTTTCAAACCATGCCGCAGCGCCCGGGAAAGAGGGGCAGGCGCGCGGAATGCCCTGTATTCCGGATCAGGCAGAAATATTCCTCCGTTTTTCCGGTTTTACGCATGTAAAATGGGTTGAAATGGGTTGGCGGCGCATAAGATTGATTGTATAATAGAGAAAAGCGAAAAGCGCCGACATGTGCGGGGCAGAGGAGTGAAAGGAGTTCCCTGATGATGAAAAACAAGATGCGCCTCCTGCTGGCGTGGCTGCTGGCTGCCGTGATGGTTTTTGCCAGCGTGCCGGCCTGGGCGGACGAGGGGAATGAACCGGCAATACCGGCGTCATCTGCACCGGCGGAAAACGGGAATCAGGAGCAGCCCTCTCCTGCCGGTGAGAAAACCGAAAATGAGCAGCCCGGCCAGAAGCCGGATCAGAAGCCTGAACAGAAACCGGAAGAGAACCCCGATGCGCAGCAGAACGCTGAAACGCCGGCGGAAGTTCCGTCGGGCAGCGAACAGCCCTTCGCCGCGTCCGGTGCAGAAACGCCGGGGGATGCGCCGACGGGCAGCGAGCAGACGCCGGGGGCGTCCGGTGCAGAAACGCCGGGGGATGCGCCGACAGGCAGCGAGCAGTCTCCTGCCGCGGCCGGCGGGAAACCCGGCGGCGGACCAGGGCCGTCTGCTCCGCATTCCGGCCCTTCCGTGCCCCATGGCAGCGGCAGGACCATGGTGATCAATACCAGAAACAACGGCAGGCTGAACCTGCGGGCATTGCCCACCACGGCATCCGCTTCCCTGGGCCTGTTTGCCAACGGCACGTATGTCACGGTGTACAGTATGTCCAATGGCTGGGCGCTGGTGAGCGTGAACGGGCTGACCGGATACATGGCCACAGCCTATCTGGCCAATCCAGGTGCGCCCTCCTATCATCCCACCCCCGTTACGCCGTCGTATCCTTCCCTGCATGGCGCCATTCAGTATATGGTGCGCACCGGCAACAGCGGCAGGCTGCATCTGCGGCAGTACGCTTCCACCGGCGCGCCTTCCCTGGGCCTGTATGCCAACGGCACCACCCTGCTGGGCGTGGATCAGCACAACGGCTGGGTGTTCGTATCGGTGGGCGGCAGGCTGGGCTACATGATGCGCAAATTCCTGACCACCAATCTGACGCCGCCTCCTGTGACGCCGGTGCCCGGCCCTGTGGCTCCCAGCCTGAACGGTGCGGTGCATATGGTGGTGCGCACCGGCAATACGGGCAAGCTGCACCTGCGGGAAGGGCCCGGAAAATCCTTCCGTTCCCTGGGATTGTATCCCAACGGCACATCGGTGCTGGCCAAGGATCTGGGCAACGGCTGGTGCTACGTGCAGGTGAACGGGCGATTGGGCTATATGCAGAAAAAGTTCCTTTCCAAGTCCGGCTCCTACGTTCCTCCCGCGCCTTCCCCTTCCGGCAGCACCGCGCCCGGTACGGCATGGACCTATCAGAAAAACGGCTCGTATGTGAATCTGCGCTCCAGCAAGGCCAGCATGAACAACAGCAACGTGATCGCCCGGATCCCCTCCGGCACCTTGGTCACTGTTCTTTCCTGGGGCAAAACCTATACGAAAGTCCAGTACAATGGCATGACGGGCTATATCATCACCAGTTATCTGAAGCGGTAAATACAAAAGAAACAGGCGCCTGCGCTCCCGGAACCCGCAGGCGCCTGTTTTGCTTTTCCGGGAAAAGGGGCTTTGTGGAAAAACGCCGAAAATCCAGCGCGTTTTTTTTCGCGCAATCTGTCGGAAAAAGATCGGAAAACTATTGACAACGGGGGCCGCCTGTGGTTTAATGGTTTCTGTTCGGAAGTTTAGTGATTCTAAACTTCCGGTCAAGAAACGGGTTTAGTGAAAGTAAACGGCGAATGAAAGGAGGAAGACGGATTGGATATCGGTGAAAAGCTGCGCACCCTCCGGCTGCAGCGGAATCTGACCCAGGAGGAAATGGCCGACCGGTGCGAACTGAGCAAGGGCTTCATTTCCCAGGTGGAAAGGAATCTGGCTTCTCCTTCCATTGCCACCCTGACGGATATGCTGGAAGCCCTGGGCAGCAGCCTGACGGAGTTCTTCTCCGAGCGCGGCGATGAAAAGACCGTGTTTTCCCAAGGGGATATGTTTGTCAAGGAAGACGAGGACCTGCTCAGAGGCAGCATTACCTGGCTGGTGCCCACGGCGCAGAAAAACGCCATGGAGCCCATCCTGGTGACCCTGGGCGAAGGGGGGCGCACCCAGGAAATGCCCCCTCACGCGGGGGAGGAATTCGGCTACGTCATGCAGGGCACGGTGACGCTGCTGATGGGCGGCAAGCGCCGCCGGGTGCGGACGGGGGAGAGCTTCTGCCTGCATCCCAGTGAAAGCCATTTCATCCGGAACGAAGGAAAACGGGAGGCCCGGTTTCTGTGGGTATCGAATCCGCCGAACTTCTGATGATACAGGGAGGACAGCACCATGGAGGAACAGCGCCTGATTAACCTGGAGCATATTTCAAAGCAGTATGACGGGGTCACCGTGCTGGATAATATCAACCTTTATATCCGCAAAAAGGAGTTTGTGACGCTGCTGGGCCCTTCCGGCTGCGGGAAAACCACCACGCTCAGGATCATCGGCGGCTTTGAAGTAGCGGATACCGGCCGGGTCATTTTCGACGGGCAGGATATTTCCGGCCTGCCCCCCTACAAGCGCCGGGTCAATACCGTGTTCCAGAAATACGCGCTGTTCCCGCATCTGAATGTTCAGGAAAACATCGCCTTCGGGCTGAAGCTGAAGAAGCTGCCCAAGGACGAGATCGCCCGCAAGGTGGATTACATGCTGGATCTGGTGAACCTCAGGGGCTACGGCAAGCGCAGCGTGGATTCCCTCTCCGGCGGGCAGCAGCAGCGCATCGCCATTGCCAGGGCGCTGGTCAACGAGCCCGAAGTGCTTCTGCTGGATGAGCCCCTGGGCGCCCTGGACCTGAAATTGCGCAAGGAAATGCAATTGGAGCTCAAATCCATGCAGCAGCGCCTGGGCATTACCTTCCTCTACGTGACCCACGATCAGGAAGAAGCCCTGACCATGAGCGACACCATCGTGGTGATGCGCAGCGGCCATATCCTGCAGATCGGCACCCCCAAATCCATTTACGACGAGCCCAACAACGCCTTCGTGGCCAATTTTATCGGGGAAAGCAATATTTTCTCCGGAACCATGGTGCGGGACGAGCTGGTGCATTTCTGCGGCACGGATTTCCCCTGCGTGGACTTCGGCTTTGGAGAAGACAAGCCGGTGGATGTGGTGATCAGGCCCGAGGATGTTTTGCTGGTAGGCGAAGACGTGGGCCAGATCACCGGCACGGTGAAATCGGTGCTGTTCAAAGGCGTGCACTATGAAATGATGATCGACGCGGGGCACTCCATCTGGAAAGTGCATTCCACCACCATGCAGCCGGAAGGCAGCCGGGTGGGGCTGGCCGTGGTGCCCTTCAATATCCACATCATGCATCCCATGCAGGAGGACAGCGCGCAATGACCGATTTTCATGTGCCTGCCTGGGGCTATGGACTGATGGGCGCCGGCCTCATCGCGTTCATCGTGCTGGTGGCGGCGTACGTCCGCAAAAACAGGGGATTCAAGCGGACGCTGTTCGCTTCGCCATACGCTTTGTGGCTGGTGGTCTTTACGGTGATCCCCTGCCTGCTGGTGGCGTATTTCTCCTTTACCGATCCGGCGGGGAATTTTACTCTGGATAATTTCAAGAACTTCTGGGACAGCAATTACAATGCCCGGAAAGCCATGAGCCAGGCAGACCTGGACGCCTACCTGGCCGCGGGCCTGACGCTGGAGGATCTGGGCCTGGCCCGGAACGCCATCAACATCGATACCCTGCTTTTCTCCCTCTGGATGGCCTTCCTGTGCACGGCGGTATGCCTGCTGCTGGGCTATCCCGCCGCCCATATCATGGCGGACCGGGAATTCAGGCTGGGGCCCACGCTGGTGATCCTGTTCATCGTGCCCATGTGGATGAATTTCCTGCTGCGCACCATCGCCATGATGAGCCTGCTGGAGGATAACGGCCTGATCAACACGGTGCTGGAAATGCTGGGCATCGGCAGGCAGAAGCTGCTGAACAACACCATGGCGGTGCAGGTGGGCATGATCTACAACTTCCTGCCCTTTATGGTGTTTCCCATCTACAACGTGCTCAACAAGATGGATTACAAGCTTTCCGAGGCGGCCATGGACCTGGGATGCGACAAATGGCATACCTTCTACAAGGTCACGCTGCCGCTGTCCGTGCCCGGCGTGGTCAGCGGGGTCACGATGGTGTTCATGCCCGCTGTCACCACCTTCTATATTTCCCGGCTGCTGGGGGGCGGCAAGGTGCAATTGTTCGGCGATCTGATCGAGGCCAAGTTCCTCTCCACCAGCCTGAACGAATGGAACGTGGGCAGCGCGCTTTCCCTCATCATGATGATCCTGATCCTGGCGTCCCTGGGATTGCTGCGCAAGGCCGATCCGGAAGGGGAAGGAGGCGGACTGGTGTAATGAAAGCGCTCAAACGCATTTATCTGGGCCTGATCCTCTTTTTCCTCTATATCCCCATTGTGGTGCTGATCATCCAGTCCTTCAACGCGGGGCAGAGCCGGGCCAAATGGGAAGGCTTCTCCTTTGTCTGGTACGGGCGGCTGTTTCACGATCCCAACATCATGAACTCCCTGTGGATCACCCTGAGCATCGCCGTGCTGGCTGCCCTGTTTTCCACCATCCTGGGCACCTTGGCCGCCATCGGCATCCACGCCATGCGCAAGCGGCCCCAAAGCCTGATGCTGACCCTGAATAACATCCCCATGACCATGCCGGATATCGTGACCGGCATCAGCCTGATGCTTCTGTTCATCTTCACCCGGGTGGAGAGAGGATATGTGACCATGCTGCTGGCCCATATCACCTTCGATGTGCCGTATGTGATCCTCTCCGTGATGCCCAAGCTGCAGCAGATGAACAAGCACAGCTACGAAGCGGCGCTGGATCTGGGCGCCTCGCCCATGTACGCGCTCTTTCATGTGATCCTGCCCGAGGTGATGCCCGGAGTGATCACCGGCGCCATGCTGGCCTTCACCCTGTCGCTGGATGATTTCACCATCAGTTACTTTACTACCTCGCCCCTGGTGCAGAATCTTTCCACCCTCATTTACTCGCAGGCCCGCAAGGGCATCAAGCCCACCATGAACGCGCTGTCCGCGCTGATGTTCGTGGTCCTGCTGGTATTGCTGCTGCTGGTGAACAAGCGCACCGACAAGCAGGACAAATAATTT
>CAZQAM010000132.1:3537-5919 GCA_964591355.1 uncultured Oscillospiraceae bacterium | reverse complement strand
TGCTTTTCCGGCAGATCAGAAACGCGTTCTTCACATGCATCGCGGCAGGATATGGGAATCGTGAAACTGACCACTTGCTTAAGAAGGCAGATACTGATATAATTTACCAGGCAGCAAACATTTTCAGGCAATCGTACGGATAAGGATGATGGGCAATGACGACCGCACCGGAGCATTCGCGCAGGAGAGCGAATTTTTACTTTTTCACGAAAATCTGGCTGAATCTGATTCTGATCGTGATTGGGGCTGTGCTGATCGGTGTTTTCATGCGCAATGTGCAGGACCGCACCGCCATGACCAAGCAGAAAGAAAACAGCGAGCTGGCGCTGACGACCGCGGCGGAGATCCTGAACAGGAATACGGAAAACGCAGATTCGCTGACCGGGATCTATCACGAGGGCAATCAGAATATCCTGAATGATATCGAATTGCTGCTTTCGAATGGGCTGCTCCAATCCATGCAGCAGAAAGACAGCAGCATCCACTCGCAGATCTTTTCGGAGCTCGCCTCCCGGGTCGGCATCAATTATCTTTTCCTGATGTCCATGGATGGAAAGATTGCCATCAGCGCCGATGAAGCGCTGTATGGCATCAATCCTGCCGTGACGGGGTTGATGACGCAGGAAAATGTGAACGGGCTTCTCCGTTGGCCGGATGGAAAAAACAGAACCGTCTCGCCGGTTCTCGTGAGAAACCAGTTTGGCACTTTTTATTTTTATTCCAAGCCGCTCACGCATCTGGACCGGCAGTATGCGCTGGTGATCGGCGTGAAAGCATCGGTGCTGGATGATCAGATCGCTTCGCTGCGGGATTACTCTATCGTGCTGTCCCGGTCGGCGGTGATCAACGGCGGCTTTCTTTTTGCGGTAGATAAAAAAGATGATCTCTTCCTGTATTACAAAAGCGAAAGCCATCTGATGACAGGTCACAATGCGCTCAGCTGCGGCCTCGCCCCGGAAGCGCTGAATGACGGGTTCAGCGGGATCGTGACGATCCTTGGAACAGAATATTACTGTGTGTCCAGAGCGTTTGGGGATGATACGGTCCTCTGCGCCGCCGCCCCCTGCGAGAATATGCTGTCCAACGACCGGGATGTGCTGTTCTGGACGATCCTGGGCTTCTGCGTCGTTATGATTCTGTGCCTGGCTTACGCGGTCATCGTGCGCAACGATTTCGTCCGCCGGGCCGTGACGACGGACCGCATTGTGCTTCGCAAAGACTCGGAAAACCCGATTTATTTTGATAAATCTGTTTTTGCGAAGGTGTTTCCGCTGATGCTGATCGGCGTTCTTGCCATGTTCGCCATCTCTTTCTACACGCAGACGCTGCTGGAAATCACGGAAGGAATCGAAAAATCCGATGTCGCGCTGCAGGAGGTCATCGGCAGATACGAAGAGAGCAGCGGAAGCAGACAGATCATTCAGGATTATTACAACGACCGCTTTCTTTCCACCGCAAAGCTGCTTTCGTTTATCCTGGAAGAGACGCCGGATGTTCTGAACGCGCCGTCGGATAAATACCACGCTGTCCTGGATGAAAAGGGAGACAGGGAATACCTTTTGGATGACGAAGGCAACCGGCTGAAATCCGTTTCAGAGTCCGTGCCGCTCAAAGAACTCTGCGCGAGAAACGGGATCGACGCGATTTATCTCTATGATGAGGACGGGCACACGATTGCCACGAGCACCCCAAACTGGTTCTTTACGCTCAGCCACAACGCTGAGGATCAGTCCTATGCTTTCCGGGAAGTGCTGGAGGGGAGAAGCGACAGCTACGTGCAGAAGCACATGACCAGTGATATGGGGGAGGAAACGCAGTTCTTCGGGGTCGCTTTCCATTATTATACGACCCGGGATAAAGCCGGCAATACGGTCTATATGTCCAGGTATGCCTTTGAGGAAGCGACGGCGCAAAGCCCGGAGGCCAACGGCGTTTCCGCGGGCGGGATCACAAAGCATCCCTCCCTCCTCCAGATCGAGATGGATGAGGACCTGGCTGGCAAGCTGTTTGCCTCCATCAGCGCGGACGCCATCCTTTCGACCAATATGCTGGAGGGCGGTGCCATCGTCCTGTTCGATGCCAAAGGGGATCATGCCTGCATTTATTCCCCCAAGGAAGCCAGCATCGGAAAGACCGCGGCTGAGCTTGGCGTTTCCCCGAAAGCTTTTTCCGGCGACGACTACTATGGCTTCAGCAGGATCAACGGCATCTCGTATTTTCAGTACTTCCGCTATCTGAACGACGAATACTACATTGCCACGGCCATTCCAGGGAATACCCTGTTCCCTGCCCGGGGCTGGATTGCCCTGCTCTCGGCAGGCATGTGCTTCATCCTGATCATGATCCTCTTTCTGACGGTCACCCTGACCAGCCGGGACGAGG
>CAZQAM010000132.1:0-3527 GCA_964591355.1 uncultured Oscillospiraceae bacterium | reverse complement strand
TCTTTGAAACCATGAGTGAGGAGCAGATGGAGCAGGGCCTCAATTCAGCGATATTCAATATCATCCTGCCGTCCGGCCGAAGCGTTCACACCACCAAAGCTTCGGCCAGATGGGATAACCGGCGCATCCGCTGGGGCCAAAAGAGCCCCGAGCAAAAGCTTGGCGTGCTGCTTGGAGTGGTTTTTGTTCTGCTGCTGCTGTGCCTGTTCCTGTATTCTCTGCGCATTATCGTTCCGGATGACAGCCATTCCATCGTCCGGTATATTATCAGCGGTTCCTGGGACAGAAGCCTGAATCTGTTTGCTGTAAGCGCCTGCTTCCTGGTAATGATTATCACGGTGATCGTGATAGCGGTTTTGCGGATCCCGGTCCGCATCATTACAGCGCTTCTTGGCGCGAGAGGCGAGACCATCGGGCATCTGCTGCTTTCCATTGTCAAATACGGCGGAACCATCGGCGCGGTGTTTTACTGCCTGTATCTGGTGGGCGTCGATTCCGGCAGCCTCCTGGCAAGCGCGGGTATCCTGTCGCTGGTCATCGGCCTTGGCGCCCAGAGCCTGATCAAGGATATCATCGCCGGCATCTTCATCGTGTTTGAAGGAGAATTCCGCGTCGGCGATATCGTCACCATCAGCGATTTCCGGGGCACCGTCATGGATATCGGCCTGCGCACAACGAAGATCATGGCAGCTGACGGCAACATCAAGATTTTCAACAACAGCGATATTTCCGGCGTGCTGAACATGACCAAGGAAATCTCCCTGGCCGCTGTGAACATCAGCATCGAATACGGCCAGGATATCGATTATGTGGAAGCGGTGCTGAACCGCGATCTGCCCGCTCTCAGGGAAAAGAACAGCGATATTCTCGAAGGGCCCACCTATGCCGGCGTATCAGAATTGGGAGACAGCGGCGTAACGCTGACGGTTTTCGCAAAGTGCAGCGAGCAGCACGTCCGCGGGATCAAACGGTTCCTGAACAAGGAAGTGCTTCAGATCTTTTACCGCAATGATATCAATGTCCCATTCCCCAACATTACCGTTTCCCAGATGGAAACGGCCAACAGAAAGACCATGGAGGATTTCACCGCGGAGGATTCATCCGCAGAGGGAAGGGAGGAAGACCAGAAATGAAAACGATAAAAAGGCTTGCGGCGCTTGGCCTGGCTGCTGTGCTCCTCTGCGCCTGCGCTTCCGCGCTCACGGATGATGCGCGCGCCGCTTCCCCGGAAACGAAGGTGGTCAGGCTGGCGCTGACTCCCAGCGGGCAGATCCTCAACCTCATCGCGCAGCAGCAGGGGTATCTTGCCGATGAAGGGATCGACGTGGTGTATGTCGAAGCCAGGACGGACGCCGAAGCCTTCGAAGGGATCAGGAACGGAACCATTGACGTGGCATCGAATTCCGGCACCAATCTGCCGCTGCAGTATATATCCGAGGGAATGGATCTTACGATCTTCGGCGGCTATCTTTTGACAGGCTGCATGCCGGTCTTCGCAAGAGCGGAAGCTGAGTGGACAGGCATCGAGGATCTGATCGGGAAAACAGTGGCCTGCGAGCCGAATCTTTACGCGATCACCGGGCCGCTCTCCGATATGGGGTATGATCCGCTGCATGATATTACCTGGCTTGAAACCGGGAATCAGGAAGACCGGATCCGGGCGGTGGAAAGCGGGGAAGCGGATTTCGGCCTCGTGGGCACGGCTTTGAATTACGCAGTGAACAGCAATCCGAATATCAAGGTGCTCACCTATGCCTACGAAATACTGCCGGCCTATTCCTGCTGCCGGGCAGAAGCCCTGACTTCGTGGGTCAACGCGAATCCCGGCACGGTCAAAGCGCTTTTGAAAGCCTGGATCCGGGCGATGGATTACTATTCCACGCATCACGATGAGGCGGTGGTGCTGATGATGGAGCACCTGCATGAGGATGAGGCGTATGTGCGGGCATACCTGGACAATCCCCGGTTCGATCTCAATACCGATCCGATGAAGAAGTCCGTGGAACGGGCGTGGCGGTATATGGAGAAGCTGGGCCTGGTGCAGGAATCGAAGCAGATTGATATTGCGTCTCACATCAACACGCTCCTCTACAAAGCGGCCCTGGATGAATGCCAGGAGCAGTACGGCCAGGATAATCCCAAATTCTATGAAAAAATGCAGGCCCAGTTTGCCAGGAACAACCAGTGATATTCCTGCCTGACACCGGGCAGAATCATCAGAAATCAAAAAAGCGGGGCTGTGACGCCCGGGCTCATTCTCCTAGCCCTTCCTTCACAGCCCCTTCTTTTATTGCCGGGGATTATTTTCTCGCAATGATTTCTTTGACTTTCCGGGCGATGGCAGCGGCGTCCAGCCCGTATTTCTCCAGGAGCTTGCCGTAGGGGCCGCATTCGCCGTGCTGATCCTGCATGCCCACAAAGCCCATCGGCGCGCCGATGCCCGATTCGGCCAGCGCTTCGGCCACCGCGCCGCCCAGGCCGCCAATGATGCTGTGCTCCTCGGCAGAAATGATGGCGCCGGTTTCTTTGGCGCAGCGCGCGACCAGCTCCTTGTCCAGGGGCTTGATGCAGAACATGTCCACGACCCGCAGGCTGATGCCCTCTTTGGCCAGCATTTCGGCTGCCTGCAGCGCGTTGCTCACCATAATGCCGCAGGCAATCACCGTGGCGTCGCCTCCGTCGCGCACGACGCGGCCCTTGCCTTCTTCAAAGGTTTCGCCGGGCTGATAAACATCCGGGAAGGGCTCGCGGGAAAAACGCAGGTACATGGGGGAAGCGTCCTCAATGGCGTTCTTTACCACCCAGTCGGTCTGCACCGCGTCGCAGGGCACGAAGACTTTGAACCGGGGCAGCGCGCGCATGATGGCGATATCCTCCAGCGCGTGGTGGGTGGGGCCGTCGTACGCGTCAGAAAGGCCGCCGTAAGCGCCGCACATCTTGATGGGGATATCGGCATAGGAAGCGAACGCCCGTGCGGGCAGCAGCCCCAGAGAAGTGACAAACACCGCAAAGGTGTTGACAAACGGGATTTTGCCGGCAGCGGCCAGGCCCGCGGCACAGGCGGTCATGCCGGCCTCGGCAATGCCCATGTTGAAAAAGCGGTCAGGGCACACTTTGCCAAAAGAGGCGGATTTGGTGGAACCGCTGACGTCGGCGTCCAGCACGACGACGTTTGGATTGATCTGGCCGTACTTCGCCAGGGATTCGCCGTATACATCACGAATAGCCTTTGCCATTACAGGACACCTCCCAGTTCTTTCATCGCCTGTTCATAGCTGGCGTCGTCGATGGCCTTGCCATGCCAGCCGTTCTTGCCCTCCATGAAGGAAACGCCCTTGCCCTTGACGGTATGAGCCAGGATGATCGTGGGTACGCCCTTGATGGTCTTGGCGGTCTCGAAGGCTTCATAGAGCGCCTCCACGTCGTGGCCGTCGCACTGAATCACATGCCAGCCAAAGGACGCGAACCTTTCAGGAACGCTGAGATCGGAAGAGCGTCGTGTAGGGAAAGAGTGTAGGATAGGGTGT
>CAZQAM010000131.1:0-5929 GCA_964591355.1 uncultured Oscillospiraceae bacterium | reverse complement strand
ATTCAATGTTTTAGACGCGAAATAGTATTAAGCCGGTCCAAAACATCCTGCTTTTCTGGCACGCTGGTGATGCCGCCATGCTTTTGCGTGGACAGGCTGGCGGCGGTGCAGGCGAAGCGGACGATCTGCGTCAGTTCCTCCTCCGTCAAATCGGCAGGGGATTTTTTATAGGAAAGGAACTGGCTCATGGCGCTGCCGCCGAAAATATCGCCCGCGCCGGTGGTGTCAATGACCTGAATGCCTGAAGGGCTGCTGACCCTGACCTGATGGGAAACGGTAACCGCATAACAGCCTTTGGGGCCCAAAGTGATATAGGCGAGAGAGACGCCGTACTCATTCAGCAGCTTCTTTCCGCCCTCCTCCGGGCCAAGGCCCCACAGGAATTCGATTTCTTCATCGCTGATCTTCACGATATCCGCCTGGCGCAGACTCCATTCCATGGCCGCTTTGGCGTCCGCTTCGCTTTTCCACAGGGGCTTGCGCAGATTGGGGTCCAGGCTGATCAGCAGTCCCCGGGCTTTCGCCAATTCGATCGCTTTCCGGGTGGCGGAAGCGGCGGGTTCGTCCGTCAGGGACAGGGTGCCAAAGTGGAATACCTTAGCGTCCGCGATCAGGCTCTCGTCGATTTCCTCCGGCCTTAAGCAGGTATCCGCGCCGGGCTTCCGGGCGAAGCTGAAATCCCGGTTCCCGCTGGCGTCCAGGGATACGAACGCCAGGGTGGTGAACTGGTCTGCGTCCATCAGAACGCCTTTCGTTTCGATCCCCGCGTTTTGCAGCGTTTTGATCAGAAGGCGGCCGAACATATCCTCGCCCACCTTGCCGATCATGGCGGTTCTGCAGTCATATTTGGTCAGCGCGGCCAGGAAGTTGCCCGGCGCCCCGCCGGGGTTGGCGGAAAGGACGGGATAGCCCGCTTCGTTCAGGGATTTCGGCGCAAAGTCGATGAGCAGTTCGCCCAGGGCAACAACATCATACATGGCTTTTCTCTCCTTTTTTATTCCCGTGTGGTGCCGCCATAAGCATATTGGACCGGCAGACAAATCAAGGAAGGAACATTGGACAAATGCTTGGAAAGCACGGTGCTCACGCAGGCTTCCGCGATTTCCGGCACGGGCTGAACGATGGTGGACACCACATAATCCAGCACGCCGAAGCTGCGAATGCCGTCAAAGCCGATGACCTGCACATCCTCCGGCACCCGCACCTGCATTTTTCTCAGCGACCGGATGACCTGCCAGGCCAGCATGTCTGTGCCCAGAAACAGGCCGTCGAAAGCCAGCTTGCCGTTTTTCATGTGATCCGCAAGAAACCGCTCAAATTCCGAGAAGGGCGCGCCATCCTCCAGGGCCATGACGGTAAAAGGCAGGCCCATTTCCACGCACGCGGCCACAAACCCCTCTTTCCGTTTGCTGGGCTCATTGACCAGGGAGGAACCGATGCGCATAAACGCCACGTTTTTGCAGCCCAGATCCCGCAGCTTATAGGCGGCCATCCAACCGCCGCCGAAATTGTCCGCCGCCACGCAGGGGACAGACACGGAGAAAAAGCGGTCGATGGTCACGAAGGGGATGCCCTCCGGGATGGTCAGGTCGGGGGTGTAGGTCAGGGCAATGACCCCGTCCACCCGATTCTGGCTGGCCATCTGGATATATTCCTTTTCCCTGTGCTGGTCATACTCCGAGAAGCAAAGCAGCATTTTGTAATCCCGCTTTTCCAGCGCCAGGTTGATATGATGCACCAGCGAGGCAAAATATGGATTGACGGTATTGGGAATGATCAGGGCAACGGTATTCGTTTTATCGGTGCGAAGGGCGCGCCCGCTGCTGTTGTACTGGTAGCCCAGCCGCCGGATGGCTTCCTCCACCCGGACGCGGTACTCCTCCCCCACCTGCTGGCCATTGACCACTTTGGATACCGTACCCAATGCCACTCCCGCTTCCCGTGCCACATCTGCCATGGTAGGGGCGCCTTTGTCACTCATTTCGGTTTCATCCTTCTTCATGGTTTTTCATGAAATATCATACCATTTTCATAGAAAACGGTCAAGTCTTTCCAATGTTTTTAAGCCGTTTCAGGCGGCAATCAAGCATGTTGCCTGAACAGCAGAAAATGGCAAAAACTTTTTTGGGAAAAAATACAAAAAATGGTTGACATTTTGCCGGGAACATGGTATTTTGTTTGTGAAAATTCATGTAACGTTTCATGAATCTTTAACAACGGAGAACAAGGAGGAATGCTCATGTCTGCGACAGCGGTTCCGCGCCGCCGTGTGCATCGCAAAAGCCTTTTGCAGCGCATGGCGGACAACTGGCAGCCGTACGTACTGCTTCTGATCCCGGTGATCATCACCATTGTGTACAAGTACGGCCCCATGTACGGCATCCAGATCGCCTTCCGCAACTACAATCCGGGTCTCGGCATCACGGGCAGCCCCTGGGTGGGCTGGAAGTGGTTCGAAAGGTTCTTCCGCGCGCCCAACTTCGACCGTATGCTGTGGAACACGGTCAAGCTGAGCCTGTATGGCCTGCTGTGGGGGTTCCCGGTGCCCATCATCCTCTCCCTGGCGCTGAACCAGCTTCGCTTCAAGAAGCTCAAGCGCACCGTGCAGACTGTCATTTATGCGCCACACTTCATTTCCACCATGGTCATCTGCGGTATGCTGCGCATCTTCCTCTCTCCCTCCGGCGGCCTGATCAACCTGATCGCCGGCACCAAGATCGACTTTCTCACCGAAGCCAGCGCATTCCGCACCATTTATGTGGCCAGCGGCATCTGGCAGGAAGCCGGCTGGGGCACCATCATCTACCTGGCCACCCTGTCCAGCATCGACGCTTCCCTCTACGAAGCAGCCAAGGTGGACGGCGCATCCGTCTTCCAGCGCATCCTGCACATCGACATTCCCTGCCTGCTGCCCATGATCATCCTGCAGCTCATCATGAGCGCCTCCGGCATCATGAACGTCGGCTTTGAAAAGGCGTATCTGCTTCAGACGGATCTGAACCGCGCCACCAGCGACATCATCGCCATCTACGTGTATGAGCAGGGCATCGTCAGCGCCCGGTATGAGCTGGGTACCGCCGTGGGCCTGTTCAACACAGCCATCAATATCGTGCTGCTGGTGATCGTGAACAGGATCGCCAAGAAATTCGGCGACGTCAACTTCGTGTGAGAAGGGAGGAGAAAAAGATATGTCTGTTATTTCCAGAAGAAAGCAAGGCGAACTGGGCGGCCTCAGCGATCGCACCAGCGACATCATTCTGATCATCTTCTCCCTCATCATCCTGCTTATCGTGGCCTATCCGCTGTATTACGTGCTGGTTGCCTCCCTCTCCGATCCTTACGATGTATACGCGGGCAAAACCTTCCTGCTGCCCAGCCAGTTCACGTTTGACGGCTACAAGGCAGTGTTCGCCGAGCCCAACATCGTGCGCGGCTACGGCAACAGCATCCTGTATACCGTGCTTGGCACCATCTACTCCGTGGCGCTGATTTACCTGGTGGCCTATCCGCTGTCGGTGCCGGAGCTTCCCGGCAAAAAGCTGATCAGCATCTTTTTCATCATTACCATGTACTTTGGCGGCGGCCTGATCCCCACCTACCTGATCGTGCAGAAAACCGGCATCATGCAGACCATCTGGGCCATGTTCCTGCCCGGCGGCGTGGCGGTCAGCAACGCCATCATTGCCCGGAATTACTTTGAAAACAGTATTCCCGGCGCTTTGAAGGAAGCCGCCAGCATCGACGGGGCCAGCCATTTCCGCATCTTCTTCTCCATGATCATCCCTTTGTCCCTGCCGATCCTCTCCGTTATGGTGATCTTCTCCATGGTGGCCTACTGGAACGAGTGGTTCACCGCCCTGATTTACCTGATCAACGAGCAGGCGCCTCTTCCCCTGGTGCTGCGCAACATCCTGATCAAGTCCTCCGCTTCCGCCAACCAGGCCAGCATGATTTCCGGCGGTTACGCGGAATTGAACAAGATGACGGAAATGATCAAGTTCGCCTCCATCATCGTGGCAGCCGCCCCCATGCTGATCGCCTATCCCTTCGTCCAGAAGTACTTCGAGAAGGGACTTATGGCTGGTGCGGTCAAAGGTTAAATCCGTTTCCAAGCGCTATGTAGCGCTTCAACACTTACCAACTTTATAAAAGGAGGATTCTCATGAAAAAGGTCGTATCTCTCATCCTGGCTGCTGCCCTGCTGATGAGCCTGGCTTCCTTCGCTTCCGCGGAGCAGACGGAATTCAACGTCCTGAGCGGCATCTCCGCCCTGTCCGGCGGTTATGACAAAAACGAAGTGCTGCTGGCCATGCAGGAGCAGGCGGGCGTCAAGATCACCTGGGACACCTGGTCTGACAGCCTGAGCGAAGTGGTGGGCACCCGCATCAGCGGCAACGCCGCCAGCAAGAACCCCATCGACGCATTCCAGGCCGTGGGCTTCAGCAACTTTGACCTGATGCGCTACGGCGCCGCCGGCACCTTCATCGACCTGACTCCCTACATCACCCCCGAAGTGATGCCCCACCTCGCCGCCATCCTGGAAGCGCATCCCGAAATCAAGGCCGCCATCACCATGAGCGACGGCAAGATCTACGGCCTGCCTGCCGGTGAGCAGATGGGTACCGCCGGTATCGGCCGGGAACAGGACTATTCCATCTTCTCCGTGCCTCAGTTCGCCATGATCAACAAGGTCTGGCTGGACGATCTGGGACTGGCCATGCCCACCACCCTGGATGAGCTGCACGACGTGCTGGCCGCTTTCAAAGAAAACGACATGTCCGCCAAGATCTACGGCAATGAAGCGGGCTCCACCATTCCCATGAGCACCGGTTTCGACGAGTGGTGCTGGGGACAGAACGTGTTCTATGCCGGCTTCGGTTTCACCAACTGGCCCAACGACGTGTGCATGGACCTGAACGTGAACAAGGACGGCGTGGTCAACTTCGTTTCCGATGATGACAACTACCGTGCTGCCGTAACCTATTTCCATGACTGGTATGCCGAAGGCCTGATGGACCTGGAAATGTTCTCTCAGGACACCAACCAGCTGATCGCCAAATGCACGGCCGGCCGCGTGGGCGTTTCCACCTGGTGGGAAATCAACGAAATCATGGGCCCGCACGCTGCTGACTACGTGTACCTCCCCATCCTGAACGGCCCCGACGGCACCAGCAACGTGACCCTGCGCACCGGCGGCGCCATCAATGCCGGCCAGCTCTCCATCACCGCTCAGTGCAAAGACCCCGCCAAGCTGCTTTCCTTCTATGATCTGTGGTACATCGGCGAAAACGTGATGCAGCTGCAGTATGGACCCATCGGCGTATTCTTCAACGAGAAAAATGAAAAAGGCCAGTGGATATCCATCACCGACGAAGAAGCCCGCGCCAAGTTCAACAAATCCTCCGGCGAACTCAAGAGCCAGAGCGAAGTGGCCGGCCCGAAGCTGATCCTTTCCCAGTACTACAACGACGTGTGGGAAATGGAAGCCCGCGCTCAGGAGCGTCTGGCTGACACCTATGACTACTGGTTCACCTTTGTGAAGGACTTCTCCTTCTATCCCCAGGACTGCGTGTTCACCGAAGCTGAACTGGACGATATCGACTTCTACCGCGCTGACTTTGAGAGCGCCGTGAAAGAGCAGGAAGCCCTGTGGCTCAAGAACGGCGGCCCCACCGATGCCGAATGGGAAGCCTACAAGGCCCAGCTGGACCGCTGCGGCATGAGCACCCTGCTGGATATCTACCAGACGGTGTATGACCGCTACGTCGCTGCCAAGTAATCCATCAAAAACGCTTTGCCGGGGGCCGGTTTTCCGGCTCCCGGTTTTATACGATCAACGCCGCAGGAGGTACCCTATGAGCAAGAATCCAACGCCCCTGGACAGGGTGAGAGAATTTGAGCGGGAGCAGGCCAAGATCGGAAGAGCACA
>CAZQAM010000130.1:0-5935 GCA_964591355.1 uncultured Oscillospiraceae bacterium | reverse complement strand
AAGGCCAACGCCCAGATCTATATTGAGTCGCAGACCGGAAAAACATTCATGGATGTGGCGGGCCAGGATGAAGCCAAGGAGGCCCTCACCGAGATCGTGGATTTCCTGCACGATCCCGGCAAATACGCCGAGATCGGCGCCAAGCTGCCCAAGGGCGCCCTGCTGGTGGGCCCTCCAGGCACCGGCAAAACGCTGCTGGCGAAAGCCGTGGCCGGCGAAGCGAAGGTGCCTTTCTTCTCCATTTCCGGCTCTGAATTCGTGGAAATGTTCGTGGGCATGGGGGCCGCCAAGGTGCGGGATCTGTTCAAGCAGGCCGAGGAAAAAGCCCCCTGCATCGTATTCATTGATGAAATCGACACCATCGGCAAAAAGCGCGACAGCGGCGGGCTCCCCGGCGGCAATGACGAAAGGGAACAGACGCTGAATCAGCTGCTGGCCGAAATGGACGGCTTTGACGGCAGGAAGGGCGTGGTGATCCTGGCGGCCACCAACCGCCCCGAAATCCTGGATCCGGCGCTGCTGCGCCCCGGCCGGTTTGACCGCCGCATTCCCGTGGAACTGCCCGACCTGCAGGGCCGCCTGGCCATTTTGAAGGTGCACGCGAAAAACGTCAAAATGGACAGCGGCGTGGATCTTTCCGCCGTGGCCCGGGCCACCTCCGGCGCCAGCGGCGCGGAATTGGCCAATATCATCAACGAGGCCGCCCTGCGCGCCGTGCGCATGGGGCATGCCTCCATCCAGCAGAGTGATCTGGAGGAGAGCGTGGAAACGGTGATCGCCGGGTATCAGCGCAAGGGCGCCGTCATATCCGACCGGGAAAAGAAGATCATCGCCTATCACGAGATCGGCCACGCTTTGGTGGCGGCCCGGCAGAAGAACGCTGCGCCGGTCACCAAGATCACCATTATCCCCCGCACCTCCGGCGCGCTGGGCTATACCATGCAGGTGGAGGAAGACGAACGGGTGCTCCTCTCCCGGGAGGACGCCATGCAGCAATTGACCACCCTCACCGGCGGCCGCAGCGCGGAAGAATTGGTATTCCAGTCGGTCACTTCCGGCGCTTCCAACGATATCGAAAAGGCCACCCGCCTGGCCCGGGCCATGGTGACGAGGTTCGGCATGAGCGGCCAATTCGACATGGTGGCGCTGGAAACCGTCACCAATCAGTACCTGGGCGGCGATACTTCCCTGGCCTGCTCCGCCGAAACCGCCGCAAAGATCGACGCCGAAGTCAACGCCATTGTGAAGGAGGCCCACGATCGGGCAAAGGAGATCCTCTCCGCCAATATGGAGCAGCTGCACCGCCTGGCGGCTTATCTGCTGGAGAAGGAGACCATCACCGGCGAGGAATTCATGAAGCTTCTGAACGAAAAAGAACCGGCATAATGCCTTGTCCCCTTTTCATGCCCGGGGTTTTCCCCGGGTTTTTTGATGCCGGCAGTGCTCTGCGGCCAGATCCTCTGCAAAAACCGGTATGGACGTTCGCAGCGCCCGCGCAGGCCCCGATGCTTGACAGGCAATCCGCCGCCGGCTATACTGGTTCCCGGATCAAAAACAGCGGGATCGTGGAGGAATGCAAGCCTTGCAGCGGGATCTGTTTGAACATACGCCAGTGCCGCGGGCCTATTTGACGCTGGCTGTGCCGGTGGTATTATCCATGGTGCTGGGTGTCGTCTACAACATGGTGGACACCTGGTTCATTGCCATGACCGGGGACACGAACCTGGTGGCCGGCGTATCCGTATGCGCCCCGGTTTTCGTTCTGTCCGTGGCCATGGGGGATATCTGGGGACTGGGCGGCAGTTCCCTCATTTCCCGCCTGCTGGGAGAAAAGCAGGACAGAGAAGCCGCCGGAGTATCCGCTTTTTGCCTGTATGCCGCTTTCGGCATGGGGCTTTTGTTCATGGCAGCGATGCTTTTGTTCCGCGGTCCCATCCTGCGGCTGCTTGGAGCCAACGACGCCTCTCTTTCCCACGCTTCCGCGTATTTTACCTGGATTGCCCTGGGCACGCCCTTCATTATCCTTTCCATGATCCCCAACAACCAGCTGCGCACTGAAGGGCTGGCTTCCCTGGGCATGTGGGGCGCCATAGCCGGGTCCGTGGCCAATATCCTTCTGGATCCCCTGTTCATTTTCACCCTGAAAATGGGCGCTGCAGGCGCGGCCCTGGCCACCACGCTGAGCAATCTCCTGTCCTGCGCGCTGTATATCCTGATCATCCGAAAAAAGTGCAGGGTGATTACTGCCGATATCAGGAAAGCCCGGATACCCGGAAAACGCATCGCAGAGGTTCTGCGCATTGGCATTCCGGCTTCCGTTACCAATATCATGTCCGGCCTGAGCATGATGATCACCAACCGGATGCTGGAGCCCTTCGGCAATGCGCATATCGCTGCCATGGGCATCGCCATGAAGATCAACATGATCAGCCTGATGACTTTGATCGGCTTCGCCTTTGGCGGGCAGCCGCTGTTCGGTTACTGCCACGGCAGCCGGAATCATCCGCGCTTCCGGGGCACGCTCCGATTCGCTTACCTGTTTGAAGCGGCGCTGGGGGCCTGTTTCGCTGCAGTTCTGTCTTTGGGCGCGCCTTTCCTGATGCGGCGTTTTCTGGACGATGGACAGGTGATCGATGCGGGCATCGACATGCTGCGCTTCATGCAATTGAGCTCCCTGCTGGCAGGGGTTTCCCTGATCACCACCTGCGTCTGCCAGGCGGTGGGGCACGCGTCCGGCGCGCTGCTTCTTTCTCTCTCCCGGCAGGGCATTCTCTTTTTGATCGTGATCCATGCGCTCGCCGCCTGGCTTGGCCTGAAAGGCATTCTGCTTGCGCAGCCCGCGGCCGACCTGCTTACCGGCATCCTCGCTTTTGCCATTCTTTCCGGCATCCTCAAAAAGCACCGGGATACGGCATCCTGATGAACCGCGGCCCCGCATAAAAATCCCCTGAGAACCATGCCGTTCTCAGGGTTTTTCTTTTGCACGCTTTATAATGCCATCACATACACCTGGCAGGGATTGTTTTCATCCCACAAATCGGGAAATACCTCAAACTCCTGAAAGCCCAGGCTGAGATAGAACCGGTTGGTATCATCATAATCCGGGTATTTGCCCATCTGCACCGTTTTCACCTGCAGGAAGGAATAGCCCGCTTTTTTCGCAAGGGCTTTGGCTTTTTCCGCCAGGCGTCTGCCGATCCCCTGCCGGTGATATTGTTGCAATACGCCCATCACCGCGATCTCCGCCGTGGCTTTGCCCGTTTCCTTCAGGCACAGAAAGCCTGCGGGCTTTTCTCCGTCAAAAGCCGCCAGAAAAAGCTGCTTGGCGCTGTCCCGGATGTATTGTTCCCGGCTTTCCCTGACGCCAAACCAATCCGGCAGCGCTTCCAGGATCAGCCGGGCGATCCGTACTTTTTCCTGCTTTTCCACGATTTCCCGCACACTGATCATTCCTGCCATCCCGCTTTCTGCTTGATACGTCTGATTGTACCATCCCCCGCAGCCTTTGTCAAAATGCCCATGCATGACGCGCCGCCGGCAGGGGCAGAATATCCGTAAGGAGGCGCGTCATGAGAAAATGGATGGATGCATGGGGCTATTACCTGCTGGCGGCCATGTGCGTGGGCGTGATCCTCTTTTCGGCGGTGTGGACCCGCACCCTCCGCCAGAATCTGCCGGACGCCCAGGCTGTGTCCGACCAGAGCCAGCGCCTTTCCGACGTGACGCCCTCTCCCGCATCGCAACCTTTTCAGCGCCCCTGCGCGGGGGAAATCCTGCGCGGTTTCACCCTTTCTCCGGTATACTTTGAAGAGACGGGGCTGTGGCTTGTCCACCCCGCCGTGGATTACGCGGCAGCGGCAGGATCCCCCGTGCGCGCCATGGCGTCAGGCACGGTCTCCCGGGCAGATGGCAGCCTGCGCCTGGATCACGGCAGCGGCCTGGTCAGCGTCATCCGGGGCCTGGCAGACGTCTGCGCAACAGACGGGCAGGCCGTCCGCGCCGGTGAGGTGATCGGCTATGCCGGCGGCCGGGTGCCCTTTGAAGGGATCGGCGCCGTCTGCGTTGCCCTGTACCGGGACGGGGAGCCTGTGGACCCTGAATCGTTTTTTGAGGGGACGTAGGGGCTGCGCTGGGGCTTTGCCCCAAACCCCACTGGGGTGCGCGCCGCACCCCAGACCCCGCCGCTTGCGGACGAAACGTGACTGTAAAAAACAGCAGCTTCCCGCTGCTGCAGGAAGTGTGCACCTCACCGCTCCCGGGCAGGCCGGCTTCGCCGGCCGGGCTGCGCGCAAAGCGCACAGCAAAAGCCAGGCAGACAGCCAGGAAAATGAACGAGTTCATTTTCTGGCCTGTCCGTCTGGCTTTTTTATGCCCGGGAGCTTGCCTGGCAGCAAACAAGCTTCAGGCGGAAACAAGTCTGATGATGTCCTCCAGCCATGTCGCCGGGATGGGTGCAGGGGGCTACGTCCCCTGCCGCGGGGTCCGGGGCCGCGGAGGCCCCGGTCGTTCTCCTCCGCACGTTATTTTTTCAGCATCTCCCGGGCATGCTTCCGAGCGCTTTCGGCGTCGCCGCCCAGCATGCGGGCGATTTCCGCCACCCGGGATTCGCCCTCCAGCAGCGACAGGCGGGTTTTGGTGCGTTCTCCGTCGAAGTATTTCTCCACCAGGTAATGATGATCGGCCAGGGCGGCGATCTGCTGCAGATGGGTGACGCACAGCACCTGGTGTTCCTTTGCGATCATGGCCATTTTTTCGCCCACCACCTGGGCCGCTCTGCCCGAAATGCCGGTATCGATCTCGTCGAAAACCATGGAAGGCACGCCCTCGCGCTTCGCCGCCACCGATTTGATGGCCAGCATCAGGCGGCTGAGCTCGCCGCCGGAGGCGATTTTGCTCAGGGGCTGCATTTCCTCGCCCCGGTTGGGCGCAATGAGGAAAGCCGCCGTTTCATGGCCCAAAGCGCCAGGCGGGCAGGGCGTCAGCACCGCCCGGAAGCGGGTGCCGGCCATGTTCAGATCCTGCAATTGGGTTTCCATTTCCTGTTCAAATTTCCGGGCCAGCTTCCGCCGGTTTTCTGTCAGGGCATCCGCGGAGGCTTCATATTGCCCGCGCAGCGCCTTCTCCTTCTTCTGCGCCGCGTCAATATCGTCATCCAGGCTTTCAAACCCGGCCATCTCTTCTTCGATTTCCTTCAGTTTTTCGATCATTTCCCCGGTGGACGCCCCGCCGTATTTCCGGCTGAGCCGGCGGATCAGATCCAGCCGGGCCTGCACTTCTTCCAGCCGGTCTGGATCGCTGTCCAGATGCTTAAGGAGATCCCGCAGCGTCAGCCCCACGTCTTCCGCCTCGTAATACAATTCGTCGATCCGGGCCCGGAGGGCGGCATATTGTTCATCCAACTGCTCAATGGGCGTCAGGGCCTGCGCCGCGGTGCGCAGCGCCTCCGCAGCAGGGGACGCGCCGTCATATACGCTGTCATAGGCTTCCCGCAGGCCGTCTTCGATCTTTTCCGCGTGGCGGAATTTATCCCGCTCCCGGCTGAGATCGTCTTCTTCCCCTGGCGTCAGCTTCGCGCCCTTCAGTTCCCTTTGCCGGATGCGCAGCAGCTCCATCCTCTCCCCTGCCTGGGCGCTCTGGGCCTGCAGCCTGTCCAATTCCCGTTTGGCGTCCCGCCAGGCGGCGTAGTCCTCCCGCACACAGGACAGCAGCTGCCGATGATGTTCATCCCCGGTGGCATCGATCAAGCCCAGGTGGCGCTTTTCATCCATCAGGGACTGATGCTCATGCTGGCCGTGGATATCCATGAGCAGGGCGGCCAGCTGCTGGTATTGGGCAAGCGGAAGCAGTACCCCGTTGACCCGGCAGGATGAGCGGCCCTGAATGGTGATTTCCCGGCACAGGATCATTTCGCTGCCGTCATCCAGCTCCTTCTCCC
>CAZQAM010000129.1:0-5966 GCA_964591355.1 uncultured Oscillospiraceae bacterium | reverse complement strand
ACCCTTATCAATCAAGGCTTCCGGGCTTGGTGGGATTAGTAGGGCTCGAACCTATGACCTCCACGATGTCAACGTGGCGCTCTAACCAACTGAGCTATAATCCCACGAAACGTAGGTATTATAACACATTTCTGGCTGTTATGCAAGACATTTTTTCGGCCTGTATATCGTTATACATGGCCAAAGGTACCACGAAGGTGCCACGGAGGTTCGCTGAAACACTTATGCCACAATGGTTAGATGGCCTTTTTCGGTACCACGGAGGTACCACGGGCATACTCCTGATTAAGGAGTTCGACTGTATTTTTATGCTTCATTGCCATCTTCAGGGAACGGATGGCAACCGCAGTTTGGGCGCACGTTCGTTTGGCTGCATGCCTTTCAGAAAAAGCTGCTTTTTCTGCTTCCTTTCCGGGCCTGAAAGAAAACGCTTCCCTCCGTTCCTTTTCCCCGAATTGATTGGATTGTGGATCTTATAACAAAGCTTCCATCCCGATCTTTTGCGGCCGCAGGCCGCATTTTTCATAGAAGCGGAGGGCGGCGCCGTTCAGCGACCATACGTTCAGGGTAATGTTGTAGCAGCCGCTGGCTTTGGCGAAATCCCGTACGCTGTCATACAGCGCCCGGCCGATGCGCTGTCCCCGGCAGGCTTCATCCACGCACAGATCGTCGATATACAGCGTTTTAATGTCGGTGAGGACGCTGCTGTTTTTTTCCTGCCGGAAAATGCAGAAGCAATGAGCCAACACGCTGTCCTGTTCATCGGTATACACAAAAACAGGCGTGTTCTCATCATCCAGGATACCCCGGAGCTCTTCCGGAGAATACTTGGTGGCGGGGCCTTTGAACAGGTCCGGGCGGCCCTGGTGATGCACCATATCCACCTGTACCAGCAGGCGCATGATGCCGGGAATATCTTTTTCTTCGGCTCTGCGGATCATAAAAAGCTCCTTTCGTGCCTTCTTCCTCCGACCTGGCGCCGCGTCAGCGCCGCAGGCCCTTGGGATAATGATTTTTCAGCAGCCCGTCCACGGCCTTTCCCCAGCCCAGGGACAGGCCGTCCAGGGTGGGGACGCAGAATCCTTTCCGGTCCTCCGGCACAGGGAGCCCTTCTCCCCGCTGGTAAGCCGCCGCTTCCCGCGCGTCAACCGCCAGGGGACAGAGCGTCGGGCAGGCCAGGGCAAGGGCGTGATCGGGCAGGAAAACCCTGCCCCGTATTTCGCCCAGGTGCAGCCCCGCCCGCAGCACCCTGATCCCCTTCAGGGGCGGCATATCGGCAGGCACAGCGGCCAGATGGCCGGCGAAATCGGCGTTTGGCAGGGGAAAGGAGGCCATGTGACGCTTCAGAAAATCCATGGCCAGCGCGGTTTCCGCTTTTCCCGGCGCAGGCAGCGGAGCGGGACGGGGCGTCAGCGGGCCATTTGATGAGGATGCGGCCTGTTTTTCCATAAGCGCCACGAAATGCCCTTCGCCCCGGATCTGATGGGGCCACAGCCGCAGCATGCCGCCGCAGCCCGGCAGGCCGGGCAGCTGGAAAGGAATCAGGCGGAAAGCAGGGTTTTCCCGGAGGAAAGCGCGGATGACGCCTTCGTTTTCCGTTTCATTCAGGGTGCAGGTGGAATATACCATGCGCCCGCCGGGGCGCAGCATCACGGCCGCATGGCGCAGGATATGCTGCTGCCGCTGGGCGCAGCCCGCGGGGGAAGCCGGCATCCACTCCTGGCGGGTTTCGGGATGCCGGCGGAACATGCCCTCGCCGGAGCAGGGAGCGTCCACCAGGATCCCATCGAAGTATCCCGGCCAGAGGGGGCTGAGACTTTCCGGAAGGGCGCTGACCACCACGCTGTTTTTGACGCCCATGCGTTCCATATTTCGGGAAAGCACCTTGGCCCGGGCAGGGACCGGCTCGTTGCATACCAGCAGCCCTTCGCCCGCCATATACGCTGCCAGCTGGGTGCTTTTTCCGCCGGGGGCGGCACACAGATCCAGCACTCTTTCCCCGGGCCGGGGATGCAGCGCGGCGGCGGCCGCCATGGCGCTGGGCTCCTGCAGGTAATAAGCGCCTGCTTCATGAAGGGGTCTTGAGCCCGCGTCGGAATCCAGGGGAAGATACCAGCCGTTTTCCGCCCAGGGGATGGCTTCCTGCGCTTCCGGAAGCGGCGGCAGGCCAGGGCGCATGCGCACCCCCCGCGCCGGCGGCTGCCGAAGGCTCTCCAAAAAATCGGGCAGCTGGCCGCCCAGCAGGGGCTTCAGCTGCTCGATCCAGGCCGGAGGATATGGAAAGGAAGAAGTTGCTTGATTCATCATGCGCCGGTCGTACGGTCGTTTTTTCCCTGGCCTTGCCAGGCTGTTGGGGGAGCGGAGGGATATACGGGATCGTGAAAGGCCTGCTGCTTGTCCACGGCGGGAGGCAGGCCGTCCAGCATGCTCTCTTCATCCGGGTCGTCCATGACGGAAAACCGGGGATACCAGGCAGGCTTCCAGGTCTGCCCGTGCTTTTCGCTGCGGCGGCGGTGACGGCCTTCGGGGAGCGCCGCGTCCTGCTGGATTTCAGGCTCCGGAGAAAGCGCGCCGGGCCCGGGCTCCGGGGGAGGGACAAACTCCTCCATCAAAGGCTGCGCGTATTCGGGGGATTCCTCCTCTGTCTGCTCCTTACGGGCAGATTCCGATGGGGTTTCAGGAGGCTCCCAGAGGGTGGCAGCGCTATGGGAGGCGGAGGCGGGCGCCACGTCAAGATCCACCGCATTCTGGTAGCCGCGGCTGAAACGCCTTCGGCTGTCGATCTTTTCTCCCCGCAGCCTGCGCATCCAGCGGCGCAGGGTGGAGCGCCAGACCAGGTAAGGCCGCCAGCGGATGAACCAGATCAGGAAATCCAGCGCCGTGCCGATGAGCACCAGCACCAGCACCACCATCACCCAATGATCGCCCAGCCAGGAAAAAAAGCGGCTGAGCCTGCCTTCCGCCGCGGCGTTCCACACGCCCTCGATCAGCGATCTGGCCCAGCCGAACAGGAACGTAAAGAGAGAATTGGAAAAGGTATTCATGGCTTTACCGCTTCATCCGCATTGCTTTCAGCGGTCACAGGCTCAATGATCACCTGCACCTGCACCACGCCGCTGCTGACGTACTCCATGTTGGCAGGCGCGCGCAGGGCCAGGAAGGTGGAAAGGCTCTGCTTCCGGCCGCTGATATCGATCTGCTCATACGGGATCACGACCGCGCCCGGCTGCAGATAAGGCGCGATGGCGATTTCCCGGCCCGCTATGGTGATAAAGGCGGGATTCAGCTGGATGCCGGTGACGGCATAGCCCTCCGCCGGCTCGCCCCGGATGATGCTCTGCTGATCCACGGGCACCTTTGCCATGGGATACACATACTGGCTCACGGCGATGCGCTGCAGCGCGGCGGTCTGCCCGGCGGGGCTGACGGTGAGGTTGGTGCCGTCCAGCGGCTTGCCTTCGATGTCCTCAAAGGTGAAATTCAGGTTGACGGTGTTGGGATTGCGGGTGGTGGACAGCGTGCTCTGGTCGTATTCCGCTACGCACCGGACTGCCGCTTCCACGATTTCCCGGGGGCCGCCGATATCCACGGACTGGGGAGAATACGTGACGGCGGCGGGATAATAGCCTTCCGGGATTTCGCCCACAGTGCGCACTTCCACCGGCACCCGGGACTGAACGGCATATTCCGCCACCTGCAGGGTGATCTCCGGAGAATATACCTCGATGACGGTGCCGTACTGGGCGGTATTGGAGGAGGAGGCGGTGATCCTCAGCGTCTGCTCCCCGGTGCCCTGGATCTGGCCAAGATCCAGCCGCGCCGAATAATTGGCGGCGGTCACGGAGGAATAATACCGCTGAGGCACCCGTACCCGGATGCGCGCCTGAATATCGTCTTCCAGGCCACCCACCACCACCAGGCCGTTGCTGCGCAGGACGGATGCGTTGGACACCGTAACGCGCACGCCGTCAATCACCTTGTCCCGGGGCAGGGAAGTATCCTGCGTGATCAGGCCGCCCCACAGGCAGATGGCCAGCACCAGGCTGCCGATTTTCCAGCCGATGTTGTGGGTCACGGACCGCCGGATTTTTTCCAGGATCTGTTTTCCCTTTTTTCCTTTTTCCGGAACAGCGTTGGAAGGATCGTTATTCATCATGGTCCGCGCCTCCTTTCCGGAAAAGAGAATGGGGCGTGTGGATCCACTGCCAGACGCGGGAATGGTTCTCGTGGTACATTTCGTTCAGCTGCTTGCGGATGCTGTCGGCATCCATGTGCCGTGTCAATTTGCCGCCCCGGGTCATGCTGATGATGCCCGTTTCCTCGCTGACAATGAGCACGATGGCGTCGGTGGTCTCGCTGACGCCCAGGCCCGCCCGGTGGCGGGTGCCCAGATCCCGGGAAATGGAGCTGCTTTCGCTCAGGGGCAGCACGCAGCCGGCGGAGATGATTCGCTGACCCCGGATGATCACGGCCCCATCGTGCAGCGGGGTGTTGGGCTCGAAAATATTTTCCAGCAAAGGCGCGGAAATGATGGAATCCAGGGCCGTGCCCGTTTCGGTCACATCCTTGAGGCCCGTGCGCTGCTCGAATACGATCAGCGCCCCCACCCGCCGCTTGGAGAGGCGGAGCAGGCACTGGGTGATCTCATTGACGATGCGCTGGCTTTCATCCTGCGTTTGTAACCGGTCTATTTTGGCGGTGCGGCCGATCTGCTCCAGCGCCCGGCGCAATTCCGGCTGGAAAAGGATCAGCAGGGCGATCACGCCGTTGTTCAGGATGCTGCGCAGCACCCAGTTCAGGGTGGTGAGGCCGATGAGCTCGCTGACGTAACTGGCCACGATGATCACCGCCAGCCCCTTGATGACCTGGAAGGCCCGGGTCTGCCGCGTGATCAGCACCAGTTGATAAATCAGAAAGGCGATGATCAGGATATCGATATAATCAATCAGGGAAGGCCGATGAATCAGATTCCATACAAACGTCTGTGCCTGGTCCCAGAATCCGTTCATGGCGCGTCATCCTTTCTTCCCCAATCTGCTGTAAATTCATTATACTACATGTTTGCGTCCGGTAAAATCCCTTTTCCGGTATTTTTTTCAGAATCTTTACACAAAAGATAAGAATTCTTTGCAAATCCGGATCGGGCCGCCGCCCGGATCCCGATGATGGAACGAACCGGCCGCCGTATTTCTTGCAATTATTTTGGAAAAATGATAAAATCATCGTGCAGTTTCTGCCGAATAAAGGAGAAGGCCATGGGAAGAAGCAGGCATACGTTCAAAGGATGGCTGATGCGTTTGATATTCAAACTGATTGTTCTCATCGCGCTGCTGTTCGGCCTTGCGCTGGGCGCGCTGTGGCTTGCGGAAACGCACCCGCCTGCCCGCGGGGGAGACAGCGGCGCCCTGGTGGTGCTGGGCGCCCAGGTCTATTCTGACGGCTCGCTGAGCCCGCAATTGGAGCTGCGGATGGAAGCGGCGCTGGAGGCGTACCGGAAAAAGCCGTGCCTGATCGTCACATGCGGCGCGCAGGGCAAAAACGAGCCTGGGCCGGAGGGGGAGATCATGCGGCAGTGGCTTTTGGAACAGGGCGTGCCGCCCGGCGACACCGCCGCCGATACCGAATCCCGGGATACCCGGCAGAATCTGCGCAACGCCCTGCTGCTCCTGCCGGAGGGAACGGAAAAAATCACCGTGGTCACCAGCGATTACCATTTGCCCCGGGCCCTTCAAATCGCCCGGGATATGGGCCTCAAGGCCGACGGCATCGGCAGCCCGTGCAAGCCGGAGTTCTGGGTGAAGAATCATTTTAGGGAAGTGCTGGCCTGGGGCAAGTACTTTGCGGTAAAATGGGGGATCCTGTAAGGATGCGCCTTTGGGGCCTCCGCGGCCCCAAGCCCCGCGCCAGGGTACCATTCCGCAGCCTCAATCGTCGCAAGTCCGCACAGCGGACATTGCTCGTTTCGG
>CAZQAM010000128.1:0-5999 GCA_964591355.1 uncultured Oscillospiraceae bacterium | reverse complement strand
CGTGCAGAGCATCATTGTGAACGTATCCTTCCTGGTGATGACCGCAGTGGTGAATGTGATCGGCGGCGCGGTGGCTTCGGCGGCCGTGGGCGTGGTGGGGAAATTCAATTCCTTCGCCATTTTGCCGGCCGTTGCGATGTCCTCCTCGGTCAGCGCTTTTGCTGCCCAGAACATCGGCGCGGGGCGCTATGACCGGGCCCGGAAAAGCCTGGGCGTCGGCATCGGCATCGCCATGGGCATATCGGCGCTGGTTTTCCTGGCGGTGAAGCTGTTCCCCGGCCCCATCATCGCTTTCTTCATCGATCAGAAGGAAACCATCGCCAGCGGCGTGGAATATATGAATACCTTCTCCTACGATTACCTGCTGGTGCCGGTATTGTTCTGCTTCAACGGCCTGATCATGGGGGCGGGGCATACCATGTTCACGCTGATATCCGGCAGCCTTTCCTCCCTGTTCCTGCGCATCCCCGTGGCGGTGGTGCTGGGCTCCTGGCTGGGCTGGGGGCTGACGGGCGTAGGCCTGGCGGGCCCGGCGGCTTCGCTGGTGGGCGTTATTCTGGCCTGCTGGTTCGTGCTGTCCGGCCGGTGGATGAAGGACAAGACCGGCATCCGGCGGGAGGAAGGGGAAGAATAAAAATCTTTTTCGCAGGTTTTTCCTGCAGCATGCTTGTAATTTCCGGATGGTTATGTTAAAATACCTTTTGTCCAATTTCAAGGAGGGAAAAACACATGTCCGCGATTGAAGTCGTATTGAACATCATGATGGTGGTTTCCGCTATCGTCATGATTGTTACCGTCCTGATGCAGTCCAGCGATGAAGACGGGATCAGCGCCCTGAGCGGCGGCAGCGAGACCTTCTTTGGCAAGAACAAGAACAATACCCTGGAAGGCAAGCTGGCCATGGCCACCAAGGTTTCCGCCGGCGTGTTCGTTCTTGCTGCGCTGGTGATGCTGGTAGCCGTCTGATTTTCGGCTGATCGGCGCATACGGAAAACAGGGCTGACGGCGTTTGGTCAGCCCTTTCTTTGCGTAAAGGGCGAATCCGGAAGCATGGGGTAAAGCATGATCATTCTCACTGTACAAAATCTGCATAAGGCCTTTGGCGGCAACGTGGTGCTCAGGGATGTTTCCTTCACCCTGCAGGATCACCAGCGCATGGGGCTGGTGGGGGTCAACGGCTGCGGGAAAACCACGCTGCTGAATATCCTGGCCGGCAGGGAGGAAGCGGACGGGGGCAGCGTATCCCTGGCCCGGGGCCTGCGCATCGGCTATATGGAGCAGCAGTATGCCGCGCAGCCGCGCCGCACGGTGATTGAGGAAATGAAGGCCGTGTTCGGGCCGGTGTTTGCCATGGAAGCGAAAATGCGCTCCCTGGAGGAAGAAATGGCCCGGGCGGCGGGGGAAGCGGATTTAAAACGCCTGGGGGACAGCTATGCCCGGCTCAGCGACGCTTTCGAGAAGGCTGACGGCTATGCATGGCGGTCTTCCATCCAGGGCGTGCTTTCCGGCCTGGGATTTCAGAAAGAGCAGTATGACCAGCCGGCGGAGCTGCTGTCCGGCGGGGAGCTGACCCGGCTGAGCCTGGCGAAGCTCCTGCTTCAAAAGCCGGATCTTTTGCTTCTGGACGAACCTACCAACCACCTGGATCTCTCCGCTCTCCAATGGCTGGAAACCTATCTGCAGGAATACCGGGGCACGCTGCTGGTGGTATCCCACGACCGGTATTTCCTGGATCATGTGTGCACCCATGTGACGGAACTGCTGCTGGGCACCGTGGAGCAGTACGAGGGCAATTATTCCCAATATATGAAGGAGCGGGCCGAACGGTTTGAAATCCGCATGCGGGCCTGGGAACAGCAGCAGAAATTGATCGCCCGGGAAGAGGCCATCATCGCCCGGTACAAATCCTTCAACCGGGAAAAATCCATCAAGGCGGCGGAAAGCCGGGAAAAGCGCCTGGAAAAAATTGAACGGCTGGAGCGGCCGGAGGACGAGCAGCAGGTGCGCTTCCGCTTTGAGGCCCGGCGCCGCACGGGGGAGGATGTGCTCTCCATCCGGGAATTGAGCAAGTCTTTTGGGGAAAGGACCCTGTTTTCCCATGTGAACCTGAACCTCCGCTCCGGCGACCGGGTGGCGCTGCTGGGGCCCAACGGCATCGGCAAAACCACGCTGCTCAAATGCCTGGTGGGAGAGCAGACGCCGGACGGCGGCTTCATCCGCTGGGGCGCCAACGTGGACACCGGGTACTACGACCAGAAGCAGGAGGGCCTGCACCCGGAAAAAACGGTGCTGGATGAAGTGTGGGATGCCTTTCCCCGGCTGGAGCAGAGCCAGGTGCGGGGAGCGCTGGGGCTGTTCCTGTTTACGGGGGAGGATGTGTTCATGCCCATCCATACCCTCTCCGGCGGGGAGAAAGGCCGGGTGGCCCTGACCAAGCTGATGCTGCGCAAGGACAATTTCCTCCTGCTGGACGAGCCCACCAATCACCTGGATATGGACAGCAGGGAAGTATTGGAGGACGCCCTGGAAAATTTCACCGGCACCATTCTGGCCGTGTCCCACGACCGGTATTTCATCAACCGTTTCGCCACCAAAGTGGCGGTGCTGACGGAGGACGGGGTCAAAGAATACCTGGGCAATTTCGATGATTATATGGCCCGGGTGCAGTGGGAGGAAAGCCAGCAGGATGCCGACCCCCGCTTTGCCGATATGACCCGCACGGAAGCGGGCAAGGAAAAACGCAGGCTCCGCCTGGCCCGGGAGCAAATGAAGCAATTGCGGGAAAATGTGAAGCGGATGGAACAGGCGGTGGCCGACCAGGAAGCGGCGCTGGCTGCCCATGAAGGGAAAATGGCCCTGCCGGAAATCTATGCCGTGCCGGAAAAGGCCGCCCAGGCCGCCAGAGAATACCAGCGGATGAAAAACGCGCTGGCGGAAGCCTATGCCGCCTGGGAAGCGGCTGAGGAAGCGCTGGCGGAAGCGGAAAACGAAGAAATCTAATATTAAAAACGAGATGGAATAATAAAAATAATCATGTCTATTGACATGGGTGTCGAGATCACGTATACTGATTCTGCAAACCATCAGCAGAGGAGGGATACGGGATATGGAAAATCGGGCGATCATTTGGTGGGGCGATTCCAACGGCAAGGGCGTATACTATGACGAGGCCCGGGGCCGGTACGCCATTTTGCGGGAGAACTGTTTGCGGCTCATGGAAAAGGAAGGCGGGCTTCCGGTGCGGAATCATTCGGTGATGGGCCGCACGGCGGCAGAATGCCTGGCCGCCATTGGCGGGGATGAAATGATCCCCGGCGGCACGGCGGTGTTCGCCTTCGGCGGCAACGACAGCGATATGGACTGGCGCCTGGTGGCTTCGGAGCCCGATCGGGATCACCCGGCCAGAAGCAGTATTCCGGAATTTTACGCATCGCTCTGCGGCCTGGTGAACGCCGCCCGCCGGGGCGGCATGACCCCCATCCTGGTGACACCAGTGCCCCTGGACGGGGAAAAGTATTTCCGCTGGGTGTCTCAGGGGCTGGATGCGAAAGCCATCCTGCAATACCTGGGGGGCGACCCGCACATGATGTACCGCTGGCAGGAGCAGTACGCCGCCGCCGTCCGGGACGCGGCCCGGGAGGACGACGCGGAATTGCTGGATCTGCGCAGCGCGTTTCTTCAGGACCGGCGTTTCCGGCAGTATTACTGCCTGGACGGCATCCATCTGAACGAAGAGGGCCACCGGAAAATGTTCGGGTGGCTTTTCGGGGAATGGCAAAAAAGATTCGGCTGGCGCGAGGAAGACAGCGCCTGCTGATGCAGCGGTTTTCAGGAAAGGGGAAGGATTGAATGCGCCTGCTGTGTTCCACCGGCGCCCTCATCGGCCGGCCCAACGGGCGGGACTGGCGCTTGCTTTCTCCCTGCCGGGAGCGCCTGTCCGCCGACGGCCTGGAATTCATGATGTATGATACCTGGTACGGGCAGTGGGAGGACATCGCGGCGTTTCTTGGCAGCCTGGGGATGGAAATTCCGGTGTTCCACTGCGAAAAGACCATCGGCGAGGCAATCAGCCTGGGGCAGACGGACGACGCCATGGAGCGGTTCACGGTGAACTGCCGCATGGCGGCGCGGATTGGCGCTTCCCTGATGGTGATGCACCTGTGGGACGGAAAAGCCTCCGATACCCGTATGGACAGGAACCTTTCCCTCTACCCCCGCCTCAGGGAAACGGCGGAAAAGCACGGCCTGACGCTGACGGTGGAAAACGTGGTCTGCAGCCTCCTGGATCCCCTGACCCATTGGCGTGAAATCCTGAACAGGCACCCGGACGCGCGCTTTACTTTCGATACCAAAATGGCGGCGTTTCACGGCCAGATCGATGCCATGTACCGGGAGGAAAACAGGGATCTGTGGGGGCATATCGCGCATCTTCACCTCAACGATTACGCCGGAGGATACAGGGACTGGAATTCCCTGCGCACCCTGCATCCCGGGGACGGACAGGTGGATTTTCAGGCGCTGTTTGCTTTTTTGACGCGGATCGGTTATCATGGGGACTGCACGGCGGAAGCCACGTCTTTTCTGCCGGACGGGGAAATCCGGTGGGACAGAATGAATGAAAGCCTGAACCGCCTGCGCGGTTTGGCCGGGAGGGAATGAGCCGATGGAAGAAGACCGCAGGGAAGAGATCATCCGCCTGCAGGGTGAAATCATGCGGGGACTGCTGGATCAGAGAATGAAACTGATCGGGGAAGATCTTTGGGGCCTGCCTGAGGAAAAGGTGAAGCCTTCCCGTACGGACAAGCCGAAAAAAACAAATGCCGCGCCAGCCGGCGCCAAGGCGGAAGAACCCAAACAGGAACAGCGGGAAGAGGAATCCCCGGAAGATATCGACGCGCTGAAAAAGGAGTTGCACGGTTATATCGGCCTGGACGCCGTCAAGCGCCAGGTGGACAGCCTGGTCAACTGGGTTCAAATTGTGAAGGCCCGGAAGGAGCACGATCTGCCCGCTCCCGATCTGTCGCTGCATATGGTGTTTTCCGGCAATCCCGGTACGGGGAAGACCATGATCGCCCGGCTGATGGCCCGGATCTATAAAAGCCTGGGCGTGCTCAGCGGCGGCCAGCTGGTGGAGGTGGATCGCTCCGGCCTGGTGGCGGGCTACGTGGGGCAGACCGCCGGAAAGACAAGCGAAGTCATCAAAAAGGCTCTGGGGGGCGTATTGTTCATTGACGAAGCGTATGCCCTCACCAACCGGGGCGGCATGGATTACGGCCAGGAGGCGGTGGAGACCCTGCTCAACGCCATGGAGGACCACCGGGACAGCCTGGAAGACATCGTGGCAGGATATACCGACCTGATGGAAGAGTTCATCCATTCCAATCCCGGCCTGGAATCCCGCTTCAACCGCTTCCTCTATTTCCCGGATTATACAGTGGAGGAAATGCGGGATATTTTCCTCATGCGCTGCGAAAAAAGCGGCTATACCCTGGAGGAAAGCGCCCGGGAGCCGCTGGAGGAAATCCTGCGCAGGGAAAGCCGGGACGTGGAGGGCTTCGGCAACGCCCGTGGCGTGCGCAACCTGTTTGAAAAGGCCATTGCCGCCCAGGCGGACCGCCTGGCGACCGGCCAGGAGGAATTGACCCGGGAAAGCCTCATGTGCATCTGCAGGGCCGATCTGGACGCGGCCGTGGAAGCCAGCCAAAAGCAATAGGAAACGGCCGGGGCCTCCGCGGCCCCGGACCCCGCGGCAGGGGACACAGCCCCCTGCACCCATCCCGGCGATATGGCCGGAGGATATCAACAAACTTGTTTCCGCCTGAAGCTTGGATGAGGCCAAACGAGCTCCCGGGCATGAAAAAGCCAGGAAGGCAGGCTGGGAAATGAATACATTCATTTCCCCGGCTGCTCTCCTGGCTTTTGCTGTGCGCTTCGCGCGCAGCCCGGCCGGCGAAGCCGGCCTGCCCGGGAGCGGCGGGCTGCGTCGTCCCAGCAAATGC
>CAZQAM010000127.1:0-6028 GCA_964591355.1 uncultured Oscillospiraceae bacterium | reverse complement strand
CCGATTTCATTCGGAACATCAATTTCTTGCAAAATGGCATTTTGCGGGCAGAAATTGGTAGAGAACGCCCCCGTCCGTTCCTTCGTTCTTCCCGAAACGATCCGTTTTCCCCGCTTAACGGTCAGCACGGCGTCTCCGTCTCCCGAACCGCCTGCTTCTGCACCGCGAAGCATTCCGGGGCGCCGGGGCCGGCGTTGAGGAACTGATGCCGCAGCACATTGAATTCCTGAGGCTTCAAGGAAGAGAGAAATTGTATCAGGGCTTCTTTCTCCCGGCTGCCTTCCGCATGGCCGGGATAGGCGCAGATCACCAGCACTCCCAGGGGCCTGAGCAGCGCCAGCGCCTGGCGGACCGCCGCTTCCGTGGTCTCCCATCGGGTGGTCACACCATGATCCCCGCCCGGCAGCCAGCCCAGATTGAACACCGCCGCGCTGACGGGCTCCCGCACGATTTCCTGCAAATGCTCATGCCCCAGGCAGTACAGACGGGCACGATCGGCCATGCCTGCCGCCCTGAGCCGCGCCCGGGTGTTTTCCACCGCCTGCTCCTGCACGTCAAAGGCGTACACCCGTCCATCCTCTCCCACCAGCTCGCACAGAAGCAGCGTATCCCCGCCGTTGCCCATGGTGGCATCAATGACAAAATCCCCCGGAAGGACCGCATGGCGCAGGATATCCGCCGCCAGAAACCGGGCCGATCGCAGTTCATAGCGCATGGTCTTCACTTCAGCCTCTTCGTCAGGTACAGCACCAGATCATCATCCACGGTATAGACGGTATCGTAGGGCGTGACGGGCTTTTCCTTATACCACGCGCCGGTGCCGTCCGGGATATATCCCCTTTTCACGTACATCCGCTGGGCGCTGCCGTAGCCGTTGTGCAGCCCCACGGCCAGATAAACGGTATCCCCGCATCCGGCGGCGATGCTTTCCGCGCAGTCCATCAGTTTTCCGCCGATGCCCCGCCGCTGGTACTTTTGCAGCACGCAGAAATCCACGATTTCGGG
Source organism: uncultured Oscillospiraceae bacterium (assembly GCA_964591355.1). Lineage (GTDB taxonomy): Bacteria > Bacillota > Clostridia > Christensenellales > Aristaeellaceae > RUG563. Next base: position 5,023 of record CAZQAM010000127.1, on the reverse strand, counting down.
CACCCCTTTGCCGGCCAGGGCGCCGCCTGCGCCATTTTTGTACACGCTCACATACCCGGCGGCCTGCCCTTTGTATTCCGCCGTCAGGGCGACGCTCCGGCCCTCCGATGCGTCCCGCATTTCCGCAATGAATTTTTCTTCGGTGGTGTGCCAGCCCTGGGCCTGCTCTTCCCGGGCGAAATACCCTGCGTCTTCCGGCCGCATTTCCCGGATCTTTACGTCCTCATCCATCCAGTACATCATAAATACGCCTGCAGTTTCCTGATTTCTTCCGCCGTAAGCTCCCGCCATTCGCCCCGGCGGAGATCCCCCAATTCCAGGGGGCCGAACCGGACCCTGCGAAGCTGCAGCACCTGATGGCCCACCATTTCGAACATGCGGCGCACCTGGCGGTTGCGGCCCTCGTGGATGGTGACCAGCACCTGGCAGGCGAAAGTCTCCTGCTTCAGCACCCGCACCTTGGCCGGGGAGGTTCTGTGGTCATCCAGCATGACGCCCCTTCGCAGAAGCGCCGTTTCGTCGGCGCTCATTGCTCCCGTGACCCGGGCCAGGTAGGTTTTGTCCACCTGGTGGCTGGGGTGCAGCAGCCGCTCCGTCAGCGCCCCGTCGTTGGTGAGCAGCAGCAGCCCTTCGCTGTCGTAATCCAGCCGGCCCACCGGATAGAGCCGCACCGGATAATCCCGGAAATGGTCCAGCACGCAGGCGCGGCCCTCGGGATCATGAACAGTGGTCACTTCTCCCGCGGGCTTGTGATACATCACGTATTTTTTCTCTGCTTCCGGGCGGATCAGGCGGCCCTCCAGGCGCACCTCGTCATTTTCCTCCACCTGGGTGCCCATCTCGGTGACCACCTGGCCGTTGACCGACACCCGCCCGGCGGCGATCATCTCCTCCGCCTTCCGGCGGCTGGCCACGCCGCAGGCCGCCATGTATTTCTGCAATCGCATGGTATCGCTCCTTTGTAAATCGATTGGCGCTATATCCTTCTTCTTTCGATGATCCATACCACGAGCCCCGCCCCGGCCCACAGCCAGGCAAGGAGGGGCGCCCCTTCATCTTCCAAGGGGCCAGGAGACGGCGATACGGGAGAGGGCGTGAAAAAAGCTGACGGAAGGCGCATCTTCCCCGGCAACGAGGGGAATGGTGATCAGGGTCTGCCCGCCGTCCCGGAGGGCGGCCGTCCCCACCGCCTGGCCCTTTTTGACGCCGGCTGGCAGGGAAGCGGGGAGATCGATCAAAAGGTCCGGCCAGGAATCCACGGGCACCGGCGCCGCCGCGTCCCTTTGCGCGACCGCGCGCACGCTGCCGCCGCCGTTTTCCACCGGGATTTCCCGCACCGTTTCCCCGGCGCTGAGCAGCGTCACCCGCTGCCAGTTCTGAAACCCCTGATCCAGGAGGCGCTCCGCCTCGTCAAACCAGTCCGGGCAGTTCAGCACAGCGCCCAGGAGCATCATGCCCTCCCTTTCGGCGGCAAACACCAGGCAGCGCCCGGCGGTCTTCGTATAGCCCGTTTTCACGCCGACGGCCCCGGGATAGGAGGACAGGAGCCGGTTTTTGTTGTTGAGGATCCGGCTGTATTCATGCCCCGCCCAGGGGATCGACGCCCGCTGGGTGCTGACGATCTGCCGGAAGGCGGGCTGCCCCATGGCCTCCCGGGCGATCAGCGCCAGATCCCAGGCGGTGGTGTGATGCCCCTGGCAGGGCAGGCCGTGGGGCGTTAAAAACACCGTGTTCTCGCAGCCGATTTCCTCCGCCCGCGCCGTCATCATGCGGCAGAATTCCTCCACCGTGCCCCCGATATGCTCGGCGATGGCCACCGCCGCGTCGTTGCCGCTGGCAAGCATCAGGCCGTACAGCATGTCCTCCATCGTCAGCGTTTCCCCCGGGGAAAGGTAAATGCTGGTGCCCGGCACGCCGAAGGCGTTTTTCCCCGCCGTCACGGGATCGGTCAAATTCCCTTTCTCGATGGCCAGCAGTGTCGTCATCACCTTGGTGGTGGAGGCCATGGGCAAGGGCTCGTGGGCATTGTGCTCATAGAGCACGCGCCCGGTCTCATATTCCATCAGCACGGCGGAGCGCGCCTCCGCCAGGGCACTTCCATTATACAGAAAAACTGCCGCAAAGAAAAGCATCGCCAGCGTTTTTTTCATGCCGGCGCTCCGTTCTGCTTCCGGCTGATCAGGGCATGGAGATCCTCCATCAATTGGGGCGCGGCGTTCATGGCCCGGTCAAAGGCGGTAATGTGCTGGGCGGGCAGCACCTTCACCCCTTCCTCATTCACCACCAGGAACCCCACCGGCTGCACCGACACCCCGGCGCCGCTGCCCCCGGCAAAAGGCAGGCTCGAATTGGCGGGCTGCCGGGGGGTATCATATTCCCCGCCGCCGGAGATGAAGCCGAAGCTTACCTTGGATACCGGGATCACGACGGCGCCGTTCAACGCCGGGATGGGCTCGCCGATCACGGTATTCACGTCCACCATGTCCTTGATATTCTCCAGTGTGGTCTGCATCAGGCTGCCGATGGGATGCTCCATGATTTCTCCTCCTTTTTCCCGGCCTTCAAAGCCAGGGCATACGCTACGCATAGGATACCCAGCCGGCTTTCGGCTATGCACAGGGCCTGCACCGCCCACCGGCCCTCCATACGGGGCCTGGCGTCAATATGCACCCCGGGAATGATCCGGGAGGCCGCCCGGAGAAGCCCGGTCAGCAGCGCGGCGGCCGCAGCGTCGCGGCTGCCGATGTCCGCGCGGATCTCCGCCCGGCTGACCCGCACCCCCAGGGAACGGGACAGGGGCCGGTCCGGAAAAAACAGGTGCCGCAGGGTGGCTGCCGCGGAAGGGCGGCCTTTCTTCCGCCGGGGAATGGGCACCTGCCTGCCCCGGAACCAAAGCTCTGTTTTTCCCTGCCGGAAAAGGATGTCCCCCTGCAGCCGCAGCCCCCAGATCAGGATACCGATCCGTACCCGGATCCCCTCCCGGCCGGCACAAGCCCAGGCGCCGATTTTCACCGGCGAAATCAGCAGCGCAAAAAGGGCCACAAACAGCAGCGCGCGCATCCTTTCTTCCCCCCCTCTTTTTTCAGGATGCCCGTTTTTTCCCGATATTTACATCCGCCGTGATTTATAATAAAATAGGGAGGAAAGGAAGGGACGCGCATGGCCGATTACGCTCTGCTTGGAAACCAGCTGCTTGCGCTGGCGGAGGAGGACCCCTGGTGCCTGCCGCTTTTGTCCAACGCGTCGGCGCTGCTCTGGGAGGCGCTGCCCTCTCTCAACTGGGCCGGGTTTTACCTGGTGCGGGGAGAGAGGCTGACCCTGGGGCCGTTTCAGGGGAAAAGCGCCTGCATCCATATTCCCTTCGGCCGGGGCGTGTGCGGCGCGGCCTGGCGGGACGATGAAACAAAGCGGATCGATAACGTGCACCTGTTTCCCGGCCATATCGCCTGCGACAGCGCCTCCAATTCCGAAATCGTGATCCCGCTGCACAAAGGAAACCGGGTGGCCGCCGTGCTGGACATCGACAGCCCCCAATTGAGCCGTTTCACGGAGGAAGACCAGCGGGGGCTGGAGCAGTTTGCCCGTCTGCTGGAAACCCATATTTCCTGGGAGGACATTCTATGAAAACCATCTATCTGGCCGGCGGCTGCTTCTGGGGCTGCCAGAAATATTTCGATCTTATCCCGGGCGTCACGGAAACCGAGGTGGGCTACGCCAACGGGCCCATCAAAAACCCCTCCTATGAGCAGGTGAAGGCCCACGCGGGGCACGCGGAAACCGTGCGGGTGGTGTACGACGAAAACGCGCTGCCCCTGCGGGCGCTGCTGGACAAATATTTCGCCGTCATCGATCCCACCGCCGTGAACCATCAGGGCGAAGATTTCGGCGTGCAGTACCGCACCGGGATCTATTACACCGATGAAAGCGACCTGCCGGTGATCCTGTCGGCGCTGGAGGAGCTTGCCCGGCAGCAGGATCAGCCCCTGGCCGTGGAATGCCTGCCGATGCAGAATTTCTATCCCGCGGAGGAATACCATCAAAAGTATCTGGAAAAGAACCCGGGCGGCTACTGCCACATCCATTTTTGACCCCCGGGAGGCCCTGATGATGAAACGATGGACGGCGCTGCTGCTGCTTTTGTGCTGCATCGCGGCAGGCGGCGCGGCGGCGGAGGAAGCGCTGAAAAAGGTGCGCACGGAAAACGGCCTGTTCTATATCAGGGCCGACCACCGCTATGTCAACAATGCCGGGCATTTCGGCGTCAGCCGGATGAAAAAAGGCGTCCAGCGCCTGAACGCCGCTTTGGATTCCCTGGAAGGCCGCGTCCCGGTTTCCATGTACCTGGCGGAAAGCTCCCGTTCCCATCCCATCCAGCGCACCTTTGAGGAGGATTCGCCGGCCTATCTGTATTTGAAGGAAAACCTGCACGCGGACCGGATGGATCACCTGAAATACACCACCTACGATCAGTTCTGCGATTATTTTTACGCCACGGACCATCACTGGAATTACAAGGGCTCCTATCAGGGCTATCAGGATGTGGCCCGCCTGCTGCTGGGCAGTGACGCGCTCCCGCTTCCCCCGGATGGCGTGGTGACGCTGCCGGTGCTTTTCCAGGGCTCTTTCGCCAAGCAGGAGAAGAACCCCATATCCCAGGAATATTTCTCCTTTTACCGCTTTGACGGCCTTCCGCCCTATGAAACCTTCGTCAATGGGAAAAAGGCTCCTTACGGCGGCATGGAAGCCTATTTGCAGGGCGTTTACGGCAAGGGCCGGTACGAAAATCATTACAGCCGGCTTTATGGCGGAGACGTGGCCCAGGTGGTGCTGGAAAGCGAAAGGCAGACGGGCGGCACGCTGCTGATGATCTGCAATTCCTTCGCCCATCCTATCAAGCCGCTGCTCACCTTCCATTTCCAGCGGGTGGTATGCATCGATTTAAGGTATTACCGGCAGCAGTTTCACCGGGATTTTTCCCTGAATGAGGCGGTGGACGCTTTCGGCGCCGATCAGGTGCTGCTGC
>CAZQAM010000126.1:2000-6049 GCA_964591355.1 uncultured Oscillospiraceae bacterium | reverse complement strand
GATAATGAGCGGTGACTGGAGTTCAGACGTGTGCTCTTCCGATCTCTCCGTCAGCCGCCAGCTGCCGTCGCCATCCACGAAATAATCGATGTTTTCCCTGCCGGAAGAGGCCAGAATGGCGCCCTTTTCCGTGTAGAGCGTGTCCACCCAGCGCAGCATCTCTTCGGGATGTTCGCATGCGCTGGTCACGGCAAATGTGCCACGCTGCACCGGGCCGAAGAAATCGCGGTAGATCTGGGCCCCGTCATAGACCAAAGGCGCCATCACCGTATACTGATCCGACCAGGAGACCCTGAAAAGGCTGGAGGGCGCGGTGGTCAGGATGGCGCCGTATGTGGGCGCTGCGTTGCTGTCCGTTACCCGGCGGAAGCTGTCCACCGTGGAAAAGCCGTTCTGATCCAGCAGCCCTGCGGTGTACAAATCCCGGCACCAGGTGACAAACAGCCGGTAATTTTCTTCCAGGGGCATGAATTTTACGGTGCCGTTATCGCTGAAAATATTGAAATCATTGCTGATCAGGCCGAAAGCGTGGGCCAGGAATTTGAGATCGAAGGGGCCCAGGAAGCCCAGCGGGATTTCGTCGCTTTTCCCGTTGCGGTTGGGGTCGCGGGTTTTGAAGGCTTCCAGCACCTGGGTGAATTCTTCCCAGGTGGCGGGCACGGAAAGGCGCAGATTGTCCAGCCACTGCTGGTTGATCCAGATATAGTTCTGCACCGGCACAACACTGATATACGGCAGCGCCGCGATGCTGCCATCCGGAAGAGTGATGGCTTCCAGCACCTCCGGCCTCCCCTCCAGGATCGACCAAAGATTGGGCGCGTAGTCCTTGAGATACGGCTTCAAATCGATCAGCACTTCCCGCTGCATAAGCTCGATGCATTCCGCGGGCGTCAGGGAAGCCTTGAACAGCGCGTCCGGCAGATCGCTCTGCCTGGTCCAGGAAGCCTTGGCTTCCTTCCAGGCTTTTTCATCGGTATACTGCTGAAAGGCAAAGGAAATCCCGGTCCACTCCTGCATCTGAATGAAAAAGTGGTTGGTTTCCCACTGCCGCATGGCGGTATCGTCGAATCCGGCCAGGGTGTATGCCGGGCTCGCCGCGTTCTCCGCCGCCGCAGGGAAAAACGCAGCGGACAGCATCAAAACCGACAGGAAAAGGGAGAGCATCCGTTTGATGAGCATGACAAATCCTCCTCGTCTGGAAGAATATCAGCATTATTATACAGGATTTCCGCGCGTTTTTCCACCCCTATTTTTCCGATATCACATGCAGCTCCCTTTCATCATAGGATGCAGTATCTCATTGCTTTTCGAGGTGATCAAGCCATGCGTTTTTCCGTGACCGGCACGGGCAGGCGGGAAGAAATCCTCCGTTGTATTCTCAGGGAAAAGGGGCATCAGGTCGATCAGGCGCCTCCCTGGGATATGGTGATTCTCTCCCTTCCCTTTTCCGCGCCGCCTGAAAATATTGTTCCCGGCTTTGCTGATGGCCAGGATGTGATCTGCGGCATGACCGCTTCTTCCTTTGACGCCCTGGCCCAGGATCAGGGCTGGCATCTCCGCCGGATACTTAAGGATAAAGCGTACCAGGAGGAAAATGCCTGTTTGTCAGCAGAAGGCGCGGCCTTTTATGCCATGAGCCGGCTGGATTCCGCTTTGCGGGGCGCGCGCTGTCTGGTGGTCGGTTACGGCCGTATCGGAAAAGCGCTGACCGGGATCCTCCGCGGGCTCGGAGCGCATGTTGCGGTGGCCGCGCGGCGGGCGGAAAGCCGCGCCGAGGCGGGAGACGGCAGCGTATCCATTCAGGAAATGCATGAAATCCTGCCGTTTCAGGACGTGATTTTCAATACCGTTCCCAGCCGGATCATGGGAGAAAAAGAGCTGAAAAACGTTCAGAAATCTGCCCTGCTGATGGAATTGGCCAGCGCACCCTACGGCATCGACGCGGTCTGCGCCCGGGAAATGGGGCTGAATTACTGTCTGGAAAGCGGCATCCCGGGGCGTTACTGCCCCCGGTCTGCAGCGCATCTTATCATGGATTATATGGAACGGGAGGGCGTTCTTCATGCTTAAAACGAGCGTCGGCTTTGCCCTGACAGGCTCATTCTGCACCTTTTCGAGGGTGTTTGCCGTCATGCAGGAAATGACAGAAGCCGGTTTTGATCTTTACCCTGTCTTATCTTACGCCTCCTCGCAGGAGGATACCAGATTCTATTCCAAGGATGCCGTATGGCAGGAACTGGAGCGCATCACCGGGCGCAGGCCTTTATCCACCCTGCCGGAAGTGGAGCCCATCGGGCCGAAAAAGCTGCTGGACGCCTACATTATCGCGCCCATGACCGGGGCTTCCATGGGCAAGTTCGCCCATGGCATATTTGATACGCCGGCGCTGCTGGGAGCAAAATCGCATCTGCGGAACGCCCGGCCCGTGTTGATTGCTCCCTCCACCAATGACGGCCTGAGCACCGCGGCGGAGAACATCGGGAAGATTTTGGGCATGCGCAACGTTTATGTAGTGCCCTTCGGCCAGGATGACCCGGTGAACAAGCCCCGCTCCCTGGTGGCGGATTTTTCGAAGATCCCGGAAGCCGTCGCTGCCGCCCTCGCCGGCGCCCAGATCCAGCCGATCCTTTTGGGCGGCTTGAAAAAAGAGGGAAAATAAGGTATACTGTATTGTACGGAGGTATTGCCATGAAGCACCTGAAGAAAATCCTCTGTCTGGCTCTGACGATTTGCTTCTTTTGCAGCCTGATGCCGGCGTTTGGCCAGGAAAGCGCTGACCAGGATCCGCAGGCGCTGCCTATCACCATTTCCCGGCAGGAGATCAAAGCGTCCGAAGATTCCGGGGACGGAAAATCCAGCTATGTGCGCTATCCCGTGCTGGAAGCATTGGATGCGTCCTATGCGCCCGCAGTGGATCAGATCAATCGGGCCATCCAGGAAAAGGCGCATATCTCCTCCTATATTCAGCTGCTTTCTTCCCTTGCCCCCGGCGGCACCGGGCTGCAGATGGATTATTCCATGGGGATCGCAGCTTCCGCCGCAGACGGAAGAGAAATGAGAATTGACGGCTGGGTGCTCTCTCTGCTGTTCAGCGCGGAAGGAAAAATGCTGACGGGCCGTCCTTCCCACATCTATTATCCCATGACCTTCGATCTTCGCACCGGGGAAGAAATCGCCTTTGATGAGCTGTTTGCCGACCCGGAAGGCGCCAAAGGGTTCATGGAAGCCCGCCTGGAGGAAGAAGTGGAGCCGTCTTTATCCACCCATCTGGAAAACAACCAGCTCTTCCCTGTGCCCTTTGAACGCTTTTTCCTGGATTCCTTCGGACGGGTCATCATCCTGTACGAAAACAGCCAGTTATCCTTCCTTTCCGGCAGATCCGGCGCCGTGTCCTTCCGCTCAAGCCAGCTGATGCCCTGGATGGATGAATCCAAAGCGGGTATCATGGCGCAGCTTCCCTGGCAGCGCTATATTCTTTCCCAGCCTCCGCAGCAGCGGGCGGAAGCTCTCTGGGCCTGGCTGGAAAACGGAGCCTGCCTGATCCCGGCCGAAAGAATTGTTTCCCTGTCCGAAGCATTCTCTTCGGCGCTGGAGGATTTCCACATCACTGCCGATTCCGGCTTTTACCCCGGCGGCGCGTATTATGAAGTGGAAGAGCCGGCCTTCCGGGGCGCGCTGATCCTGACCGACGAAAATGAGGAAAAGGTGACGGGCATTCTGGCCGGTCAGCTGGATTTATTCGATATCCAGACCGGGAAAACCACCCTGGAAGAAGCAAAAACCATCCTGAGCAGGAAAAACGGCATGCAGATCGAATTGAACGAAGCCGCTGCGGAGATTTACCGCGTCTGCCCCGGCACTGCGCTGGTGTATCCTCTGGAAAGTAAAGAGGACGGCGTGCCCATGACCTTCACCGTCTATGCCGATCAGGACGGCATCGTGCAATATCTGAAGCTTTCCCTGTAATGTTTACAGACAACGGAGACAAATAATCATGAGTTCAGCTTCCGCCAGATCGGAAGAGCACACGTCTGAACTCCAGACAACGC
>CAZQAM010000126.1:859-1990 GCA_964591355.1 uncultured Oscillospiraceae bacterium | reverse complement strand
AGGGCGCGCCCTTGTCTGTCACGCTGGGCATCACGCTGATGGTCGTCGGCTTCATGTGGCTGTTTTCCATGATGATTTCTCCCCGGAGCAGCTATATCCTGGATCAGATGGCCCTGACGCTCTACGGTCTGTGCGGCCCCATGTGCCCGTTTTTCCCCGTGCTTCTGATCTGGGGCGGCGTCAAGTGGATGGTATCCGCCCGGCATAAGGTGGCCGTACGGGATATCCTGATCGTAACCGCGCTGTACTGGCTTTTGCTGGCCGGGCATACTTTGGCTGCCCGGGTGATGCAGGGCGTCACCAATCCTTCCTATCTGGATTATCTGGGCAACGTGAATTTCCAGGGCATTCCCGCCAATCACGACGATCTGTCCGATTATCTGTATCTGGCCTTCAAGCTGGATACCAAAACCGGCGGCATGCTGGGCATGCTGCTGGCCTATCCGCTCTGGAAACTGCTGACCAGGATCGGCGCCCTGGTCTTTGTGGCCGCCGCCGCCGTCACGCTGATTTTTATCCTTTTCCGCATCAATCCGGGAGATTTGTTCCGCAAGGCTTCGGACCGCAGCGAGCAAATCCGCATCCGCAGGGAGGAAAAGCGGAAGAATTCGGAGCAGGAAGCCGCCGCAGCGCAGGCATCCGATCCGCAAACGTCCCCGCCCATCGTACAGGAAATTCCCATCAATCCCCTGCAGCCGGGACAGACGGTGCAGCGGCAGGAAACGGTATACGCCGCGCCGGAATATTATCATGCCGCGCCCGTTTACGAAGTTCATCCCCAGGAGCTGCCCCGGCAGGACGCCCAGGGCTTTTATCCCGTGCAGCCCGATCTATACGATGAACGCTTCCCGCTGAACAATCAGCCGGCTGCCCAGGCCTGGCCGGTACAGCAGCAGGAAATGGACGTCCCGCTTCCCGATCTTCCGCTTCCCACGCAGGAAACGCCCAAAGAGGAGGAAAAAGAGGCTCCTCCCCGGTTCCGCCGCCGCCGTTATCATGAAACAGCACAGGAGAAAGCAAATAGTTTGGCTGCCGGTGTGACGGGCGCTGTCGGCGAAGCGAAAAAAGAGGATGTACGGAGCCAGAACGTTTCAAAAAATACCGCTTCTTCTCCTGCCCAGACAGCAAATT
>CAZQAM010000126.1:0-849 GCA_964591355.1 uncultured Oscillospiraceae bacterium | reverse complement strand
GCGCGTCCTTCTGTGCGTCCTCCCGTTTATCAGGAGGAATTCATCGAAACAGACGATGTGCCCTGGGATCTTCCCGCAAAGCCGAAGGCGCCCCGGCCCGCCCAGCAGCCTTCCCGCCCCGCTGCCTCCGGCGGCTGGGCAGAGCAGGTGCAAAAAAAGCAGGCGGAAATCGAAGGAAAAATGCCTGCGCATACCACGGCAAAAAATGATCCCAAGCCCGTTTATACCGATCCGGTGATGCCCATTACCGGGGAACGGGTGCCCATTGCTCCCCGTGCTGAGCACAGCGATCCCCAGGCAAAAATAGACGGCACCTCCGCTCCCAAGGTCAGGCAGAGCAGCATGGGCATGAACGTGCCTTATCAGGCGCCTCCCATCCGGCTGCTCAGCGAGGGCCGCCATGCGCCTCAGGAAAACATGGCGCAGGAGGATGAACGGCGGGCCCAGATCATTGAAAACACCCTGCGGTCCTTCGCGGTGGAATCCGAAGTCAAGCAGATCATGCACGGCCCGGCCATTACCCGCTTTGCCATCCAGATCGCTCCCGGCGTCAAGGTGAGCCGCGTCTCCAATACGGCGGACAATCTGGCCCTGGAGCTCAAGAGCAAGCATGTCCGCGTGGAAGCGCCCATCCAGGGCACCAGCTACATCGGCATTGAGGTGCCCAATCAGGTAGTCAGCACCGTGGCGCTCCGGGAAGTGCTGGACAGCCCGGAAATGGCCGGCAACCCCTCGCCGCTGCTGGTGGCCCTGGGCAAGGATATCGCCGGCTCCCCCATCCTGTGCGATTTGAGCAAAATGCCGCATCTATTGATTGCCGGCGCCACCGGCAGCGGCAAATCGGTATGC
>CAZQAM010000125.1:0-6050 GCA_964591355.1 uncultured Oscillospiraceae bacterium | reverse complement strand
CAGTTGGTGTTCAGAGGCAGGCCGTAGTAATGGCCGTTCCAGATATTGGTGGACAGGGGGCCATCCAGCACAGCATCCTTCAAGGCGTCAAAGCCTTCGATTGCATCCATCGCCGCAATACCGCCCAGCTTCGCATAGGCGCTGGTCTTGGTGATGTCCACACGGGCCACATCCGGCACAACGCCGGTGCCCAGGGCGGTTACGACCATCTGATTGAAATCGCCGCTCTGCCGGATCGCGTTCACTTTGATGTCGGGGTTGGCCGCCTCAAACAGGGGAATCAGCACTTCATCCAGAATCGGGGTTTCCTGATCGCCATAGGTATGCCAGAAGGTGATGGTCGTTACTTCCTCGGCGCTTGCCACAGCACACAGGCCGGCGAGCATCGAGATTGCCAGCAGCAGAGAGAACAGTTTTTTCATGGTTTTTACCTCCATTTCTGATTATTTCTCATGCGCATCAGCGCAGGAAAACCATATCCCAATAGGCCAAAGAGGGTAAGGTAAAGGAAATATACGTTCCGTTCTCATCGGCGCTCGTTTCAAAGGGTAAAATGTGAACGGCAAGATCGGCAGCGTCCGGGGAGGCGAAGCAAACCTCCGCTGCAGGGAAATCGGTATAAATCCTGACCGTTAAATCTTTTTGCAGGGAAGGCGCTTTCTTCGTTTGGTCTGCGTCCCGCCACTCGCTGTCTGTGCCCATCAGATTGATGAAATGATAGATTTCGTGCTCTGTATCTGCTTTTGCGAAATACCAAACGGTGTTGGCCTGCCCATTTGTGCTGACAGGCGCCTGATGGATCCGCACTTTCCTTTCGATCAGCCGTTGTCCATCCCGCAGCAGGTTTTCATAAGCCACGATAAAGTCATACATGCGCTGCACAGCTGCCTGCAAAGCGGCATCCATGCGTTTGTGCCGATCATCGGGAAAATACTCGTTGCTCAGCATCCCATCCCCGTTTCCCAATTCAATGCGGGCGCCGCCGGAGGCAAATACAACGCTGTCCATGAGCAGCACCGCTGGCGTATTAAAAGAATCAGACGGGTGTTTGTAATTGATATAACCCGCAACCACCAGGGATTTCCCGCCGCTCTGCTCATTCGCCTGGAGAATGGCATGATGAATACTGTCATAGTCTTTATATAGCAAACCTCTGCTATCCCGGTCCCAGGGCCAGAACTCGGCGTACAGCACATCCGCCTGGCTGATATTCACCTGCTCAATGCCCTGGGCTCCGACGGGATTGAACACCAGATACCTGTTCCCCAGGGCAGCCTTGGCAGCATTCAGAAAATACGTGTATGTATCTTTGACCCGATCAATGGGATTCCCATCCGCATCATATCCCAGCGGGCCTCCATCCGCGGACCGCATGATGCCCATTTCGCCTATGGTATCGCCATGCCATCCGTCAAAGGGGAAGGAGTCAAAAACCTCCTGTTCTTTTGCAAAAATGTATTCCTGCCATGCCCGGTTCAGAGGATTGAAGTATTGCAGAATGCCAACCGGGCCGCGGGAGGCATCCATATCACAGGTAAAATCCTCGCCGTTTTCCTTTATCAGCCGCCAGGCGGCATCAACACCGCTGCCGTCGGTGAGATAGGATTGGTTGGCGGCATAAATCATGTTGTAATTCATCCCAACCATCCCCATCCGATGGGCCTCATACAACAAACTGCGGATCGCTGCGCCGCTGATTTCTCTGCCAGACCAATCCTTCCACGATTCTGTGCCGGGAGAAACCGGGATATGATGGCGGTATTGCCAATCATAAAACTGCAGCCCATTGATGTGATATCGTGCCAGCTGCCTGATTTTCCCCTGGGCGTCTGCGCGCTCGCCATAATCCCACAGATAGCCATATCGGGGGAACTTCGTCCAAGTGCTGGAGCAGTCCACGCCCGTCATGGCGATTCCCAGCTCATGCCCCTCCTGGTCCAATGCCCGAACGATCAACAAATATCCCGTAAAATCACGCTCGGGCAAAACAAGCGAAGCATGATCCTCGGCGGTATTCACTGCTTTTTCCAGCACCACTTCCCCCAAATACAGCAATTGGATGCTTAATTGATCTGTTTCGATGGGAGGCGGTTCAACTGCGATATTCACCTGGCTTCCAGGCTGGTACATAGCCCGATCCAAGGTTATCTTCATCGTCATTGCCTCCTCTGCCCGGTCGGATGGGGATACCGCGAATATGGCCAGGAGCAACAGAAAAAATGCTGTCCTTTTTCGTCGCATGGGGTTTCCCTCACTTCAGGAAAAGAATAGCATTTCGCACGAAATATATCAATAAGTTATGCGCATAACCAACAAATTATTATGTTTTTGTGGCACGGTTTTATACGAATTATACAAATTTCAGGTTTCTAACGCTTTTCCCTTTTATGATACGGGCAGGCAGGCGGATATCCACAGCTTCATTTGTTGCGCCCATCAGCAGGTCAACGACCCCTTTTACAGCCATCTCTGCTTTTTGAGCGATATCCTGGTGCACTGTGGTGAGCCTGGGCCGCACCACATGAGAAAGAATATTATCATCAAAGCCCGTGACAGACACATCCTTTGGGATTGCGTATCCATGATCCTTCAGGTAATTGATGGCTTCGGCGGCGTAATAATCGGAAATAAACATAAAAGCCGACGCGGTGCCTATTCGCCGCGCGAGCTGCTCAAAATCCTGATCCCGCCGTTTTCGATCCTTGGCAATATAGAAATACCGCTGCTCTTCCCAGGCAATGCCTGCCTCCTCCAACGCTTCCTGATGTCCCCGAAGCCTTCTGGCATCCACGCCCCACAGCTCCGGCTGATCCCCAATAAAAATCATGTCCCGATGACCCAGGGAAATCAGGTATTTTGTCAGGGCATACATCCCGCCCTGATCATCCAATCCGACATTATTGTATTGCTCACCGGGATCAAAATAGCAATCCACAAAAATCAACGGTTTGCTGGTCGCTTCCTGCAATTCCCTGCATTGGTTCGCCTGCAGCCCCATAACGATCAAGCCGTCGGCATTCCATGTTTGGGCAATCTGATGAATTTCCGGGGCGTTTTGAGCCGCACGCAGCATCATGTAATATCCCCGGGAGCGGATAGCGCTCTCCAGCCCGCCGATCATTTCGCTGACAAAAGGGTCCTGCAAGGCATATTTTTCTTCCCGATTCGGATAATTCGTTATAACGCCGATCATCTGGCTGGCCCCTTTTGCCAGCATTCGCGCGCCCATATTGGGGATATATTGATACTGTTCGATCTTCTCCCGGATCATTTGCGCCGTCTCAGGCGACATTTTTTCCAGATGCCCATGGATCACATTGGATACTGTCGCCGTAGATACATTCAATGCCCGGGCAATTTCCTTGATGGTCACCTCATCACAGCCTTTTGTTATGCGTTTAACATATTGTAATACCGGCAATCTCTTTTTTCAAGTCCGAGAAAGCAGTCCTTGTTCGTCCTCTTTCGGTTTCGAAGAGAGAACGCTCCTGTTTCCCTCGTGCTCAATAGCCCATATCTTTGATGATCCTGTCCATCACCCGGGCGTTGAGCAGGGAAAATTCCCGGGACACCAGGGGGCTTTCCCCGTTGAGAATGCACCGGCCCAGCTGCTCCACTTCCAGGAAATAATTGTTGCGGGCGTTCACCGTTTTGGTTTCGGTGCCTTCGGGGAGCGTGATGGTATACGCCAGATCTCCCGGCTGGTTATAGGCCACACTGGCCGTGATGGAGCCCAGGGAGCCATAGATCTGAAAGCGGCATATCAGGCCCCGGGGCATCACCATGCCGCAGTCGATATGGGCCACGGCGCCATTTTCGAACTGCAGCAAAGCGGAGGTGCACAAATCAATGTTCCTTTCGGAATACAGGGCGGCGCCCCGCACGGCTTCCGGCTCCCTGCCCATCAGCCACAGCGTCATGGAGACGGGATAGCAGCCCAGATCGTAGAGCGAGCCGCCGTAGTTTTCCCGCTTCATGCGGATATCGGTATCGGGGCGCCGGCCGGTGAGGAAGGAAGTTTCCATGAACCGCACGTCCCCGATCACGCCTCTGTCCAGTTCGGCCTTCACCGCGTGCACAAAGGGGCTGTGCAGGTATGCGAAGGCTTCCATCAGGAATACGCCGCTGTCCTCCGCCGCCTGGAACATTTTCAGCGCCTGCTCTTCCGAGACGGCCAGGGGTTTTTCGCACAGCACATGCTTTTTTGCGTTCAGCGCCCTGGTAGCCCATTCACAGTGCATATCGTTGGGCAGCGGGATATAAACGGCCTCCACGTCCGGGTCCGCCAATAATTCTTCATAGCTGCCGTACGCTTTCTCAAAGCCGAACATTGCCTGGAAGCGCCGCGCTTTGTCCAGGTTCCGGCTGGCAACGGCGTACAGCGCGCAGTTTTCCGCCTGCAGCATGGCCGGGATGGTGGCTCCCCGGGCGATGTCTGCCGTGCCCATGACGGCCCAATTGATTTTCCTCGCCATTATTTTTCTCCTTTTCCTTGACTTTCCTGCGCTGTGCCGCCCCGATTCCGCAGAGCCGGTCACAGCCGAAACTGCATGAAATTTTCGTTTTTGACAAAGCCGAAATCGGTATACAGCATGACGCCCAGATCCGAAGCGGTGATCTGCACCGCCCCGCAGCCATACTGCCTGGCTTCCTCCACCACTTTGGATAAAAGCGTCCTTGCAATCCCCCGCCTGCGATATGCCGGCTCGGTGAACATGCTGGACAGCAGGCCGATCCTGCCGCTGGGGCAGGAGAAATATGGCGGTTTTTCCACAAAGGAAACGCCGCTGGTAGCGATGATCCGGCCTTCTTCCACCGCCAGCCAGGATACGAAGGTGCCATCCGACAAATGCCGGCGGTAATAATCCTGCAGGGCCGGGCGGAGATCGGTTTCTTCCCGGGCGCCCTCCTCCCGCAATTGCCGGATTCTGATTTCGATGAACGCGTCCACGTCATCCGGGCCCAGCTTTCTGTAAATCATCCGATTTCTCCTGTTTCCCGCCTTTCAATGAGCCGGGGATCTTATTCTTTCAGGGCCAGACATACCTCTGCCACGCCCAGGCCGTTTTCCCGGATGTCAGACTGCTGCATGCGGTCCAGAAGCCAATCCACGTAGTACATCAGTTTTTCTTCGTCATCTTCGGTTTCAATATCGGCCGTTACGGCGTCCATCAGCTTCTTTTCCACGATACGGACGCGGCTGTCCTCCCGCAGCGCTTCTTCCGTCAGCCCCCAGCTTTCCAGATACTTTTGGGCATTGCCCTCCGGATCATCTTGCTGCGGGGTGTAATCGCCGGCGGGCAGAAACGCCATGCCGTTGTCACTGTGCAGGATTTGAAGGCACCACAGCCAGCTTTCCCGGGCTTCCCGGGCGGCCTGCTCCTCTTCTTCGGAGTTAAGCGGCGGCAAACCGTAAGCTTCCGCTTCTTGCAGGATCACCCAGTTTTGCTCCAAATCAAAGAGCGTTTTGCTCATAATATCGAGAATATTCAGGCTGTCTGCCGGATCATAGGCCCGGCCCTGTTCCGCGCTGCTCAGGGCCAGCAGGATCTGCCGCCGCTTTACGGCGCTTTCCAGTGTCTGCGGGGAAACGGCCGTTTCACCGACGGTAAAAACACTTTCGCTGAAATACTCCGCCTGCGCTCCCGCCGCTGTGATCCACAGCGCAGTCAGCAGGACAGACAGGAATCGCTTCAATCTCATGGCTGCCTCCTTTTTCCAGGGCATCTGCCTTTTTCCGGCAAGATTGTTTTTCGCTTTTTTCTCGTCACCAGCATGATAACAGAATCATCGGCCATTGTAAAGGCAAAAAAGAACCGGAACGCTGCCTGCAAGAGAGATAAATGCTGTATGGATGGAACTTTTTGGCTTCGTTTCCGTCTGATAGAGTGAAGCGCTTTGCATGAATCTTTATCAGGAGGATACAAAAATGAAATACAGAAAAATCGCGGTGTGGTGCCTGCTGCTGACGCTGCTGGCATGGACGGCTGCCCCGAGATCGGAAGAGCACACGTCTGAACTCCAGTCACGAGATTCCTTCGCGTATGCCG
>CAZQAM010000124.1:0-6053 GCA_964591355.1 uncultured Oscillospiraceae bacterium | reverse complement strand
ATATCATTGGAAATGGCTATTCGCTTTTCGTCAACGGCGTTGCCCTCAGCGGAATTCAGCAAGGACATTGAAATCAGCAAATCTGTCCCCTCCATGGCGATTGCTCCATGGAGGGAGTTTTTATAATTACCAATCTAAAGTCTTATATAGCACGACAACATAGGATATATGAAAACGGCGATGAATGATGAGGCGTTTCCAGATAGCAGAAGCAGAGTACAAGGCAATCAGGGCGAAGGAGGCTGGAACAAAGGGCAAAAAGGAAAACGGATCGCTGCCAAAGAAATCAAGGCTGCACTGGATGAAGCGTGCGGAAAAGAGACCAGGTGAATAGACGTATATGCTGGCTAGAAAAACGATTCTATTCTTTCGATGCGATTTGGGATAAGATTGAGAACAGCATGAAAAGCCGGGCCATCCCCTGCCGGCTTTTCCAACCCTTGCCGTCTCTCTGATCCGATTGCCTCTTCCTGTTCCTGCCAGTTCCCGGCCGTATTGATTGCGGCGCCTTCCTGGGCATAAGAATCCCAATAATTACTGAGTCACCTTTACGATGGCCTCGTACGGCTGCAGCACGCCCTTCTGGTGGGAAGGATAGTTGGAGATCAGTTCTTCCCCTGCCGTTTCATCCATCAGCGTGCACGGAACCTTCTTGTCCGTCCAGTTCAGAGCCACGGTCAGCGTCTGCCCTTCGTATACCCTGCGGTAGGCCCATACGCAGGGATCATCCTCCAGCAGCGGGACAAACCTTCCGTACACGATCACGGGGAAGGTATGCCGCAGGGCAATCAGCTTTCTATAGTAGTTGTAGACAGAATTCGGGTCTTTGACCTGGTCTTCGGCATTGACGAGCAAGTAATTCCGGTTGACCGGCAGCCAGGGCATACCCGTAGTGAAGCCCGCGTTTTTCCCGCTGTTCCACTGCATGGGCGTGCGGGCGTTGTCGCGGGAAATGCGGGCGAAATACCGCAGCATATCCTGGGCGTCCGCCCGGCCGCTTTCCACCCACTGCTTCCACGCGTTGCGGTTTTCCACATCCTGGTACTGGTCGATGGAAGTGAAGTAAATATTGGTCATGCCCAGTTCTTCGCCCTGGTACACATAGGGGGTGCCCCGCAGGGTATGAATAAGCGTGGCCAGCATCTTGGCGCTGACGGCGCGGAACAGCTCGCTGTCGTTGCCGTAGCGGCTCACCTGACGGGGCTGGTCGTGGTTGCTCAGGTAGACCGTGCCCCACGCCCTGCCCTGCAGCGCCGTCTGCCAGCTGTTCATGGCAGCCCGCACATCCTTCAGCGGCGCGCCGTGATCGCTCCATTTGCCCAGTTCTGTGCCGTCGTTCAGGCCGTCGTTGTGGTCAAAAGTGAACACCATGTTCAGCTCGCTGCCGTCCTCGTTGGCATACCGCAGAACGTTCTCAATGGCGCCGCTGGTTTCACCCACGGTGAGCAGGTCGTACTTGTTCAGCACCCGCCGCCGCATTTCCTGAAGGTATTTATGGGTGGTTTCAGTATGCTGGCAGGAGGGGGCAAAGTCGCCGTACAGCGCGCCGGGAGCAACCGGCCCGTCGTTGAAGTTTTCCTTGCCGATCATGCCGATCACGTCCATACGGAAGCCGTCGATCCCCTTGTCGCACCACCAGCACATCATATCGAAAATGCCGTCCCGCACTTTGGGATTGGCCCAGTTCAGGTCAGGCTGCTCTTTGGTGAACAGATGCAGATAATACTGACCGCTCACCTCGTCGTATTCCCAGGCGGAACCGGAGAAGCAGCTGCCCCAGTTGTTGGGCGGGCCGCCGTTCTTGCCGTCCTGCCAGATGTAGTAATCGCGATAGGGATTGTTCTTCCCCTTCCGGCTTTCCACAAACCAGGCATGCTCGTTGGAGGAATGGTTGGCCACCAGATCCATCACCAGCTTCATGCCCCGGGCATGGACCTGGGAAAGCAGGCGGTCAAAATCTTCCATTGTGCCGAACTCTTTCATGATGGCATAATAATCAGAAATATCATAGCCGTTGTCATGGTTGGGGGAAGCGAAAATGGGGCTGCACCAAATCACGTCAATTCCCAGATTTTTCAGGTAATCCAGATGCGCCGTGATTCCATTCAGATCGCCGATGCCGTCGCCGTTGGAATCCGCGAAGGAGCGCGGGTAAATCTGATAGACCACCGCTTCCTTCCACCAGGCTTTTTTCTCCTCGCACATATTTCCTCCTGTTGCAGAAAAAAGGGGCAGAAGCCCTCTGCCCTTTTCCGGTGATTTATTTGATGGAGCCTTCCACCATGCCCTTGACAATATACTTCTGCGCGAAGATATACAAGATGATGATGGGCAGCATGGCCAGCAGGGTGGATACCATGATCAGGTTCCACTGCTTCACGAAAGAGCCGTTGAAGCCCTGCACCGCCAGAGGAATGGTGCGGATATCGCCGGAAGCGCCCAGCACCAGCAGCGGCAGCAGGTAGTCGTTCCAGATCCACAGGCCGTTGAGCACCAGCACGGTGACGAACACGGGCTGCAAAAGCGGGAAAACGATGCGGAAGAAGGTGCCGGCACGGCTGCAGCCGTCGATATCCGCCGCCTCTTCCAATTCCAGCGGCACGCCCTTGATGAAGCCGTGGAAAATGAAGATGCTCATGGCTTCACCGAACCCCAGGTAAGCGAAGATAATGCCCTGATAGGACCGAAGCATGGGGATATGCAGGAAATCCCCTACCTTGCGGAACCAGGTGAGCAGGGGGAACATGACGACCTGGAAAGGGATCACCATGGCGGCCACATACATCATAAAAAGCAAATTGGACCAGCGGGTCTTGTTCCGCACCAGCACCCAGGCGGCCATGGCCGAGAAAATGGAGATGGCGGCCAGGGAAACCACCGTAATGATCAGGCTGTCCCGCACAGCGGAGAGGAAATTGAAGGTGGGGTTGTTCCACACATCAGAAATATTGCTCCATAGGTTGGCTACGCTTTCCGGCATGCCCACAGGCTGATTGATGATCTCGGCATTGGTGCGCATGGAGTTGAGAACAACAATGACAAAGGGCATCATGAAGAGGATAAAGAGGATCAGCGTAACGATTTCGAGTGCAATGCGGCGCCCCGGATGGGGTTTGGAGCCGGCCATGCGTTCCACGCGTTCTTTCTGCTTAGCCATTACGCCTCCACCTCCTTGCTCTTGTTATAGGAAACCTGAATGATGGAGAAGATGGTCAGCACCACGAAAAACAGCACGGCCTTGGCCTGGCCCTGCGCCATGTTGTTGTATTTAAACGCTGTCTGATAGATGTTCAGGGCCAGCAATTCGGAGGACTGCACCGGCTTCATCATGAAAATACCGGTGGGGCCGCCGTTGGTCAGCGCCACGTTCACATCGTACATTTTGAAGGAGTTTGTCAGCGTCAGGAACAGGGAAATGGTAAAAGCGTTGGCCATCAGCGGAATCTGAATCTTGGTGATCCGGGTCCAGTACTTCGCGCCGTCCACTTCCGCGGCTTCCATGACGGATTTGGAAATGCTCTGGATGGCCGCCACATAGATCAGCATGATGTAGCCGGCATACTGCCAGGTGTTCACGGTGATCATGGTGAACATGACGGTGTCTTTGTTGCTGATCAGGGATTTGCTCAGCAGCTCCCATCCGATGCTCTTGCCCACGGCGGGCAGGATATTGCTGAAAATGAACTGCCAGACCAGGCCCAGCACGATACCGCCGATCAGGTTGGGCACGAAGAAACCAGCACGGTAGACGTTGCGGCCGCGGATCTCGCTGGTTACCAGCAGGGAGATCAGGAATGCCACCACATTGACGGTGATGATGTTGAACACGGTGAACTCCAGTGTGACCAGAAAGGAATGCAGGAAGGCAGGCTCATTGAAAATGGCCCGGTAATTATCCAGCCCCACCCAGGCGCTGGCCGCGCCGGTGCCCTGCCAGTCGGTGAAGGAATAGTAAATGCCGTAGATGAACGGGATGATGATGACCATGATAAACGCAAAAATGGTCGGAAACAGGAAAAGCATTTCCGTCAGTTTGCGTTTTTGCTTGCTGGTCATGCCGTTTTCCCCTCCTTTTCGCAGGTCATGGAAAGGGGCTGCGTCCAGAAGATTCCCGAGCGCAGCCCCAAGGTGATCATACTCAGACAGTTACTTGGCGATGCCGGCGATGGCATCCTTCATCATGATTTCGAAGGTGTCCACGTCGATGGCGCCGGAAGCAAGCAGTTCATAGATGTTGCCCAGCGTGCCCATGCCGAAACCATCGGGCATCTTGTACTGCTGCCAGTCATAGGTCTTGCCGGCGGCGTTCCAATCCATAACGGACTTGGACAGCGGCGTGGCGGGAGCCAGGGTCACATTGGTGAAAGCGGGCACCATGGCAGCTTTGTTCACCATGTAATCATGGCCTTCTTCGGAAGTGGCCAGGGCATTCAGATAGGCGATGGCTTCTTCGGTGTTGCCGTTGGCGTTCACCACGTACCAGGAGGGAGGATTGACCAGGATGCCGTCGGTTTCCTCATGCAGGAAAGCATGGGGCGCATAGGCAATTTCAAAGGAGGGGTTCAGCTGCACCAGGGAGGGATCCATCCAGTTGCCCTGATGATAGAAAGCGGCCTTGCCATTGGCGAAAGCGGCCAGCTGGCTGTCCTGCGTGCCGTTGATCAGCATTTCGGGATCGCTGTACTTGAAGATCAGGGCCACATACTGGCAATACTGATGGAAGCGCTCCTCATCCACCTTGCCCTGCAGCAGCAGGTCGATGTAGGTGGTATCGTTGCGCTGGTTGCCAACAGTCAGATACACGTTGAAGTTATGCAGACCGGTTACCCAGGTCATGCCGGTAGTGGTGCCGGCCACCATGGATACGACCATATCCAGACCCAGTTCTTCCTTCATGGAGTCCAGCTTGGCGAAAGCGGCTTCATAAGCGTCGATGGTGGTGAGGGTCTTGGGGTCGATGCCAGCCTTGGCCAGGATATCGGCGTTGTAGGCCAGGCCATAGCCTTCCACGGCCACGGGGAAGCCGATCACCTTATCGCCGTCCATGTAAGCCGCGGCAGTGTACTGCGTCCAATCAGCGCCGGTCATATCGGCGATCTTGTCTTTCCACAGTTCATAGCCAGTGGGCCCTTCGATGACCCAGATGTCGGGTTCACGGCCGGACTGCATTTCAGCCTTCAGCACGGTGTTGTAGTCGCTGGAACCGCCGCCGGTGATGACTTTTACCTCAACGCCGGTCTTTTCGGTATACAGCTTGGCATAATCCTGCATCGCGGACGTGATTTCCACTTTGTTCTGGCAGATCACGATGTCAGCCAGAGCGCTGGTGGCGATCATGCACATGACCAGAGCAAGAACCAGAGCGAGAACCTTTTTCATAACGGTTTCTCCTTTAAAATGTATTATTCCACGCGATCAACGCGCAAGAACCATTGAAAGTGCAAAACCCAAATCAAACGCATGGAAAACGGTCAATGATTTTACCGGGTTCAACTTAAGGTATTATAGCATAGTTCTCAACGGAAGTCCACCACATTTTATGGAAAATGCAGAAATATGTTTCGCCTTGTTGCCATTCAGCTGATCCCGCTTTGACAACCGGTGCGGCATTGCGACCGCCGTCATTCTGACAAGTACCCGCAAATCTTTTGTGCTGCCTCTTCGCCATGATCTGTTTTTGTTCTCTCAGAATGAAACATATCACCCACAACAGAAGCACACACAGATTCCGCTGGAGCACCTGATTTTCCTGGCAGACTATTGTCACGTGATTCCGTATGACTATGCACATAGTAGCTCCAATTGCCCCCAATTTCCCGGGTGGTTCCACCGACAATGGAGTCATATTTCACCTTGCCTGTATCATAAGGCAATAAGCGCATGGCTTGCAAATGTGCATTTATGTTGTGGAGTATTTTTCTTGTTGTCCAATCATTTTTTTACTTATAGATGCTCCCCCATTCGCACCAAATGACCGGAACAGACAAACGAAGAAGATAAAACCAGCTTACTTGACTTCCCTGGACTATTCATTGACATCGTGGTGGTTATAG
>CAZQAM010000123.1:0-6060 GCA_964591355.1 uncultured Oscillospiraceae bacterium | reverse complement strand
GTGCCGATGCCCACCGGGCCCCCCAGCAGCCATCCCGCCAGCAGCACGGCTGCCCACAGCAGGATTTCCACCACCCCGATGGGCAGCCGCTTCAGGCGTCTGCCGATGCCCAGCAGCAGCGAATCCCGGGGCCCGCAGCCCTGGGCGCATCCCATGTAGATCATCATGCCCACCGCCATGAAGCCAAATCCCGCCAGCATGACGGCAATGCCCGTCCAGACATTTTCATTGGCCGGCAGAGGGTTCAAATCATTGAACAATTGCACAAAATTGCCCGTCAGCAGCGCGTCGATCACCGTACCGAAACCGATTTTCTCCCCCAGCAATAGATCGATGCCCAGAATAACCAGGGACATCACCGTCATGGCCAGACCGTAATTCAGCGGCGTATGATACGAAATGCCCATACCCAGGCAGTCCCAGGGCGCCAGGCCGATGTTGGCGAAAATCGTCAAGTGCACGCCGAAGGAAAAAACCAGCAGCCCACCGACGATTTTCAGCCACTGCAGGATCACCGCCCGCCGATCAGATGCTTTTTTCGTCATCGGGGCGCCTCCGTTTTGCAGGGGGAAGCTTCCGGGGAGATCAGGTACGCCCGGCAGGGAGCGCCGTCGCAGCCTGCCAGGTTCAGGGGCGCTGCGCTGAGGAAATAGGGACCTTCCTCCGCCTGATGCAGCACTACGCCCTCCAGCAGCGCCACCCCGGCCTCCAGCAGGATCCGGTGCACTTCCACGGGCGCGTTTTCCGGACCCACGGTCTGGCTCTCATTGCCCAGCAGCAGCGTGCCCGCGGCGGCAAATATCCGGGCCGCCTCCGCCGTCACCACCGCCTGCCCGGCAATCAGAATGCGCGCGCCGGTTGAAGCCGCCCGGGCGGAGCACAGGATGCTTTCCGCGTCCGCCGCCTTCACATCCCCCGTGCGGCGGGCCACCCAGCAGGGGCCGACAAAGGGCAGCAAACCCATCTGATCCACCGTTTTTCCGTCCCGCAGGAAATGAAAAGGCGCATCCACGTGGGTGCCGTTATGGGCGCACATGGAAAAAGCGGTCAGGTTGTACAGATCGCCCCTGCGCATATCCTTCATCCGGTCCATGGCCGGCGCGGGATCTCCCGGATACACTTTGCAGGAAAACACTTCCTGCGAAATATCGATGATCATGTGCCTTCCCTGCCTTTTTCCTTTTCTCCGCCCGGCTCGCTTCCCTTCCGGGCCGATTCGCTCGCTATTATACCATATTTCCCCCGATCCACAAGAGTCCAGCCCGCCTCCCTCTGTATTCCGCTTGTTTTTCCACGGCGCATCCGGTATAATGGAACGGAAAAGGAGGCGAGCCCATGCAGGCAGACGAATACCAGCGCCTGGCCCTGATGACCCTGAACCCTGCGCTGTCCGACAAGGACATCCTGATCAACGGCGTCATGGGGCTGTGCGGCGAGGCGGGAGAGGCCATTGACCTGGTGAAAAAGCATCTGGCCCAGGGCCATCCCCTGGACAGGGAGCGCCTGGCCCGGGAGCTGGGCGACGTGGCCTGGTATCTGGCCGAAACGGCCCATGCCATCGGCTATTCCCTCAGCGAAATCCTCCTGATGAACATCGAAAAGCTGAAAGAAAGATATCCTGACGGGTTTGACAGGAATCGTTCCCTCCTTCGCCCCGGCGGAGACGAATAGCCAATGCGCGCATCAAAAAGGAGCGCCGGTTTTTCCGGCGCTCTTATACTGAATCCCGAATTTATACTATTTCTCGTCTAAAAAAATCGAAAGATTCGGGATGGATTTTTTGTCCTGGCAAAGCTGAATGAAGGGAGGCGTAGCAGCGCTACGTTGACCGGAATGAAGCACTGCCAGGGCGGAAAAGACGCCCGAAGATTCAATGTTTTAGACGCGAAATAGTATTACTTGTAGCTGTCCTCAAAGGGGATATAGACCCCGGTATTGAACATCTCACTGATGACGGCGTAGTGCTTGTGCGGATTCCGCCATTCGTTGGTGCCGGCGGATGTCCAGTTGATCTTGGTATTGGGCAGGGCTTTCCTGACCAGGCTCTTGATCTGGGAAGGCACCTGGCTCTTTCTCATGTCGGAGGAGGCGTAATTGAAGGCCCACAGCCGCTTCAGGGAAGTCATCTGCGCAAAGAGCTCCGGATCCTTCACGCAGTTGTTGGGAATATTCAGATCCATCAGATGCGGGCAGGAAAGCAGCGGCTCCACGCTTTCGATCTGGTTGGTAAAGGCCTCCAGGTATTCCAGGTCCGGGCAGTTTTTCAGGGGAGAAAGATCCTTCACCGCATTGCGCCCGATGATCAGCACCCGGAGCTTGGGCATATTCCGGACGAAATCAATGGTGGTCACCTTGTTGTGGCCGATATCCAGCGCCAGCATGTCCTTGCAGTATTTCAGGATCTCAAAATCCTGGCTGGTATGCAGGGTGCACTGGTTGTTGTGCAGGGTGGAGAAAACGGTGGCGTCGGTGCGGATCAGGTGCTTGTTCCGATCCCGGTGCCGCGGATTGTTACAGTCGATGCACATGGTCCAGCCGAATTCCACCTGGGGCAGGGCCGCGGTCATTTGCTCGATCTGCTTGGCGTAAACCGGCGTGGAAAACATATCCACCTTTTTCAGGTTGGGCAGCTTCTGCAGGAATTTGATCAGGCTGGCGATGGAATCCGCCTTCACCTTCCCCAGGTCCACATATTCCGTATCCACGTCCACCGTGACCTTATTCTGGAAGGTGACCGTTTTGCCCTCCGCAAACGCCAAAGGACAGAGCAGGACCAGCAAAAGCAGCGCAGCGATCAGTCGTTTTTTCATGGCTTCCTCCTTACTTTTTCGCGGAAGGGGCCGGTACGAATTTCTGTACGGCGCCCACGTCTTCCACATAGGGCGTCAGGGTGAAGGGCGTATCCTTCTGGATGCAGTTCAGCACCGCTTTGGCGTCCTTGCCCTTTACCGGATAAGGCTGATAGGTATTGATCTTGTCATCGGAAGACACGAAGACGGGGATCAGGTTCAGCTGCTGGCCCAGGTAACGGTTGTTTTCATCGAAAGAGAAGGTAAACTGAAACATGGCGGAATACCGGGCCCGGACGCGTTTGATGGCGGCGTTGCCCCCGAATACGAAATTGCCCAGGGAATAGCAGATCGTGGCGCCCTTGTAAATATCGATTCCCTGCAGCACGTGCGGATGATGGCAGATCACCAGCCCGCAGCCGTGGTCAATCAGCCAGCGCGCCTGATACTGCTGGCCCTTGTCCCGGGTTTCGTAGTATTCCATGCCGCCGTGGAGAGAGGCCACGATGAGCTGGCAGCCCTTCTTTTTCAGGGCGTCGAGCTGCTTGGTGATCGTCTTTTGCTCCTGGCGGATAAATTTGTTTTCCATACCCAGGAAACCGATGCGGATGCCGTCCTTTTCATACACGTAAACCTGCTTGACCACATCGTTGCTGCCAAACCACTTGATGCCGGCGCTCTCCAGCGCCTTCACCGTGCGCTTCATGCCGGCGTCCCGGTAATCCAGGGAGTGATTGTTGGCCACGTTCACGCATTCCACGCTGGAGCCGGTCAGCACGCCGGTGTACGAGGTGGGGCCGCGGAAACAATAGGTCTTGTTCTTCATTTTGCCGCCCTCGACGTCGGACAAAACGCCTTCCAGGTTGGCCACGGTCAAATCGTCCGCCGCGAGGACCGGCTTCACTTTTTCAAAGAAATAGTCCATGCCGTACTTCCGCAGGTATCCGTCGAAGGATTCTTCCCGGTTCCGCATCCTTTCCTCGCCGCCGATGGTGCAGTCTCCCAGGAATGTCACCGTCACCTTTTTGTCTTCTCCCCGGGCAAATGCGGGCCACAGCATCAAAGCGGCCAGCAGCACAGCCAGTGCGCGCGTCGTCTTCAAGGCGCATCTTCCTCCCTGACAGCAGGATATTCTGCCCTTATGATACCCTGCCGCCGCCTCTTTGTCAACCGGAGAGCCCGCCGGGCAAACGCTCTTTCCAATGCCATCTTGTAAAGACGGGCCTTTTTCTATTGACAATCATTTCGCCGGAAATTATAATAAATTGAATATTCTCTGGAAAAAGGAGACCGCCTGTCTATGCGTAATCTGAAGGAATGGCTGAGCTGCCTGTGCGTGATTGTTCTGCTGGTGTCCTGCTGCGGCATGGGCGCGGCAGCGGAAGCACAGGGCGCGGAAGTACCCGCCCAAGGCAGCGAAACGCCAGTGCCCACGCCGGAGCCTACGCCTGCGCCCACGCCCGAGCCCACGGAGCCGCCCATGAAGGAGACTTTGCTGCCCGTGGATTTTTCAGCGGGCAAAGAGCCGCAGAAAAGCGGCTATTCCGGCGACAAAAAAAACACCTGGAGCTACAGCGATCCCACCATTTCCGTCAAGATCGAAACAGGCCGGATCAAGGGCATCATGGGCTGCTCCTATTGGGTGGCAACCATCAAGCTTCAGGATCCTTCCCAGCTGCGCACCGCTTCCCGGGACGGCTTTGACAAAGCCAACAAGATCAACGCCGTGACCCTGGCCAAGCGCAACAATGCGGTGCTGGCCATCAACGGCGACTATTATTCCTATACCGGCAAGGGGCTCATCATCCGCCAGGGCATTCCCTATCTGGATCTCTTGGACGGGGACCGGGATATCCTGCTCATCGATGAAGACGGGGATTTCCACGGCGTCAAAATGGCCGAAAAGGGCAGCGTTTCTTCCGTCAAATACAGCAATGGCAGGAAAGTGTACTTCTATAACGGAAAGCGCGTCATCAACTCCTTCTATTTCGGCCCGCTGCTGGTGCTCGACGGCCAGGTAAACAAAAAAATGCAATTGCGCTATGACATGCGCGCCGAAGAGAGGCGGCAGCGCACAGCCATCGCCCAGGTAGGCCCCCTGGAATACAAGTGCATCTGCTGCGCCCCGCCCAAATACGGCAACGACGGCATGACGCTGAAGACCTTCGCCGACATCATCGCCAAGCAGAATGTGCAGATCGCCTATAACCTGGACGGCGGCAATTCCACCTGGATGATCTTCAACAACGAACAGATCAACAAGGTGGCCAAAGACAACCGGGAGCTGATGGATATTATTTACTTCGCTTCCGCATACGGAGACTGAGCATGGATCTTTCTTATTTCATCGTTCTTCTTTCAGGGGCCGTGATCTGCACGACCCTTTTTGCGCTGCTGCTGAAAAAGGACGGGCTGAAGAGCGCCTGCGCGCTGCTGGCGCTGCCGCTGTCCGCAGTGCTTGCCCTGGCGTGCGCCAAGGCAGGCTATTTCCTCCTGCTTTTTGACCGGGAATGGCCGCAATACGGCCTGGGCGGGCTGCTCCGTTTTTCTCCCGGTGAACTGTCCTTTTTCTGCGGCTGCGCGGGCGCGGTGCTGGGCGCGGCGCTGGCAGGAAAAATCGCCGGTCAGCCGGTCAAAAGAACCCTGGACCTGTTTGCCCCCTGCGGCGCGCTGATGGCCGCTTTCGTCCGGGGAGCCGAATATTTTGTGCCCGGGATGAATCTGCCCAGCCAGGAGATCGAGTCGGAGTTTTTCCGCCGCTTCCCCTTCGCCATCACCAATGAATATGAGGAATGGTACGCGGCGCTGTTCCTGCTTTCCGCGCTGTTCGCCCTGGCTGTGTGCATCGTTTTTCTCTTCCGGAAAAAAGAGCGCCGGATCCCCGGCCTGCGGTTGGAACGGGCGGCGTTCTACCTGTGCCTGCCGCAGATTTTCATGGAAAGCCTCCGCAGCGATTCCATCACCTGGGGCTTCGTGCGCTGCGAACAGGTGCTGTGCGCGGTGTGCCTGCTGCTGCTCCTGGCGCGGAGCTGCCTGGCCGCCAGGGAAAAAGGCTTTTTCAAGACCTGGTGGCCTGTGCTGGCTGATGTGGCCTGCGTGGGGCTGCTGATTTTCATTGAATTCAACCTGGACAGGGACTATATTCCCCTTTCCAGGACGGGCAATTACGCGGCCATGTGGGCAGTGCTGCTGGGCATCGCTGCCTGCGAAGTTTTCTGCACCCGCCGAGATCGGAAGAGCACACGTCTGAACTCCAGTCACCGCTCATTAT
>CAZQAM010000122.1:0-6061 GCA_964591355.1 uncultured Oscillospiraceae bacterium | reverse complement strand
ATTCCGCCGGCACATTGTCTATGGCGCTCATAAACACCAGGGTGGGAAAACCCACCCAGCGCCAGATATTCACGGTGATGATGGTATAGGTGGCAATGGCCCCGTCCCCCAGCCAAGCCCGCTTCCATTCCGGGCGGCCCAGGGCGGCGAGCAGGGCATTGACCATGCCGTTGGGCCGCAGGTACAGCCCCCACAAAAAGCCTACGGCGATCATGGAAAACAATACCGGAATAAAAAAGATGCGGCGATAGGCCTCATGCCCTGCAATGCTCCGGCTGAGCACATAGCCGAAGATCACCCCCAGCACATTCTGCACCAGCATGGTCACCACAAACCACTTCACGTTGTTGCCAAGGGCGTTGGTAAAGCGTTCCGCATAAGGGAATCCTGTGAATAATTTTACGAAATTTGCAAAGCCGACAAAGTCGCCCCGCAGCATCTGGTTCCAGTTAAAAAAGCTGTTGAACAGCGACATAAACAGCGGCAGCAGGATGAACACGATCACGATGGCTGCGCCGGGCAGGATAAAAAAGGTGATCCATCCCGCTTTTTTCCAGTTCTTTGCCTTGTTCACTCCGGCACCCCCTGAGCATACAAAGGATTTGAAAACCCATGAAGGATATGCGCACGAAACGGGGGAACCCGCTTGGGCGGTTTCCCCCGCTGACCGGCTTATGGTTTACTTTTGAAAGGGCTTGTAGTAAGCGGCGATCCCATCCTGGACCACCCTGCAGGTTTCCTCAGCGGTGGCTTTGCCCACCATCAGGTCCTGTCCGGCGGACTGAAACAGGGAGGAACCCGTGGGCTGCTCATAGCGGAAGCCCACCAGGAAAATGTAGGGCGCGGCGTTCTTTTGCAATTCCAGCACCTTGGCGATGAAGGGATTGGCAGCCACATCCACACCGGGCACGGAGGAAATCATCTTCAGCCCGTTAACGATGCGCTCGCCGAATTCCTTGGTAGCCAGATACTGCACAAAACGAACGGCGGCTTCCTGATGCTTGGTGGTGGCGGAGATGGAGAAGTTCATGTCGGCGTACACGGAGACGCAGGCGGGATCCTCGGCTGTGTCACCGGGAACAGCAAAGATGTCATACTGGAGATCGGGGTTCTGGGCGGAGAAGGTGCCTGCCTCGTAGGAGCCGCCGATGAAGTGAGCGCTCATCTCATTGATGAAGCTGCCCTGCATATCGGTATAGGCCACGCCCTCATACATTTCGGGCATATAGGGCGCCAGGTCCTTGATTCTCTGTACAGCGCCTACAAAGGCCGGGTCCATAAAGGTCGTCTCGCCGGCAACGACCTTGTCGTAGAATGCCTGGCCGCCGTAGAAGGTGGGGCCTACGCCGCCGAAGAGGAATTCAACGCACCAGCCCTCCTTGGTGCCGTTGGCCAGGGCTTCGTAGCCGGCGGCCTTGCAGGCCTCCAGATTGGCGATGAACTCGGCCCAGGTGGTGGGCACCTTGAGGCCCAGTTCCTCATAAACGGCCGTATTGTAGTAGCACAGCATGGTCTGGCTCACGGCGGGCACGCCGTAGATTTTGCCGTCGGTGACGGAGGTGGCGCCGCCCCGGGTGGTGGCGCTGAAATCGGCCAGTTCTGGCACCAATTCATCCAGGGCCAGCATATAGCCGGAATCCGCAAAGGTCTGCAGACCGCCGTAGGCGCGGCTCATGAACACATCGGGGCCGCTGCCGCCTTCCAGCGCGGCGGAGAGGATGGTGTTGTATTCCGTGTTCTTAATGGCGTTCTGCACCACCCTGATGTCGGGGTTGGCTGCCTCGAAATCAGCGATGACGGCATCGTAGAAAGCGGTATCCTCAGGCCGCCAGGTCCAGAACGAGAGCTCGGTAACCTCGCTGGCCAGCGCAGGGAAAGCCAGCATGGACAGGGCCATGCTCAAAGCCAGAACCATACCAAAGAACCTTTTCATGAACGGGTCCCTCCTTTCATTCTATATGGTTTGGGCGTATATTCAGCATAGCAAACCTTCCAGCTTTCGTCAATACTTTTTGGTAACTTTTTTACATCAATCATTTGCGAGCAATTTCTAAATATAGGCATTATGCTCATGATATTCAAATTATATATATTTATTTTTAGATATAATGAACTAAATATAGGAAATAAGTTACATGAAAAATTATTTGACCGTAATAAACTTGAATTTAGTTTCGCAACCATGTATAATGAGTACATCCTTGGCTCAAATTGCCCTCAAAAACGAGGAGGCGTTCCCGCCGTATGGAAGAATGTATTGTACGCATGAATCAAATGCTGGATCAGCTGGCTCCCTCCGAGGCCCGGGTGGCCCATTATCTGCTGGATCATTTTCAAGAGATCATCGGTCAGCCTATCGACCAGGTGGCTGCCGCCTGCCAAACCAGCAAAACCACTGTGGTCCGGCTGTGCAAGCAGCTGGGATACAAGGGCTATAAGGCCCTTTCCATCGCCCTGTCTTTCGATCTGGCCCGGGGAGAAGGCAGCCGTATTTCCTACCAGGATATCACCCCGGGGGATAATCTGCATACCATTATTGAGCATGTGAGCCAGCACACCCAGGCAGCCATTGCCGATACCCTGCGGGTGCTCAGCGAGGAGGATTTGGCGCGGGCTGTGGATGCCATTGATCAGGCGGAGCGGGTGGATTTCTACGGTGTGGGCACCTCTGCCCTGGTGGCTTTGGACGCCCAGCAGAAATTCCAGCGGATGTGCAAGGATACCCAGACCAACCTGGATCCCCATGTGCAGGTAGTGACAGCCTCCCGTTTAAGGCCAGGGGATGTGGCCGTGTTTTTCTCTTATTCGGGGGAAACCGAGGATGTGCTGGATACCCTGGCCGTTGCCCGCAGCCATGGGGCCACCGCCATCTCCGTTACCCGGTACGGCGCCAACCGCTTAAGCCGTCAGGCAGATATTCCTTTATATGTAGCTTCTTCTGAAATGCTGGTTCGCTCCGCGGCCATGACCAGCCGGATTGCCATGATGCATGTGGTCGATATCATCTATTCCGCCGTGGCCGCTCAGGGTTATGACCGCTACAAGCCCAGCCTTGATATCACCCATTTGGCGGGCCGCGCCAAGCGCCGCAGCCAAAAAGAGCGGCGCCGCTGAAATACAAAGGGATGGGAGATCTTTCTTATGGAAACCAACGCTTATCTGGCCGCCCTGTCCACCGAACAGGTGAATCCCGACAGCCTGAAGCTGGACACCCTTGAAGGAACCGCCATTGCCCGGCTCATGAACCAACAGGATTTCGGCGTCGTCCAGGCGGTCAGCCAGGCGGTGCCTGCCGTGGGCCAAGTGATTGACGAGGCAGCCGCCCGAATGGAAAAGGGCGGCCGGATGCTCTACATCGGTGCAGGCACCAGCGGACGCCTGGGGGTATTGGACGCATCGGAGTGCCCCCCTACCTTTGGCGTGCCGGAAACCCTGGTTCAGGGGATTATCGCCGGGGGAGAGCGGGCCCTGCGCCATGCAGTGGAAGGAGCGGAGGACAACGGCCCCCAGGGCGCCCGGGATTTGGAGATGCACCGCCTTACTGCGCTGGACGTGGTGGTGGCTGTCAGCGCCAGCGGTTTTGCCGCCTATTGCATTGAAGCTTTGGATTATGCCCGCAGCGTGGGCGCCCTGGCCGTCTCTCTCACCTGCAATACAGGCTCCGCCCTCTCCCGCCACGCGGACTGCGCCATTGAGGCGCCTACGGGCCCCGAGGTACTGATGGGCTCTACCCGTCTTAAAGCCGGAACCGCCACAAAAATGATCCTGAATATGCTGTCCACCGGCGTCATGGTGCGCACCGGCCGGGTCTACCGCAATCTGATGGTGGATCTGTGCGTTTCCAACACCAAGCTGTGCGACCGGGCGGTGCGGATCATCTGCCATGCCACCGGCCTGGAGGCCGCCCCCGCCGCCCAACTCCTTCAAAAGGCCCAAGGCAGCGTGAAAACTGCCATCGTCATGCATTGTGCCCAGACGGGCGCCGCCCAGGCCCGCCAGGCCCTGAAGGATGCCGGTGGCTGGGTAACCCCGGCCATTGAAAGCCTGAAGTGACATATCTGCGATCTGTCGCTTCTGATCGCCCGGACCGGATTGTTTGGGGATGCTGATCGGCGATCACCGCTGACTGACGTATGATACTATTGATCTTCTAATACTATTTCGCGTCTAAAACATTGAATCTTCGGGCGTCTTTTCCGCCCTGGCAGTGCTTCATTCCGGTCAACGTAGCGCTGCTACGCCTCCCTTCATTCAGCTTTGCCAGGACAAAAAATCCATCCCGAATCTTTCAATTTTTTAGACGAGAAATAGTATAAACGATGCATATCCGGCAGTAAAAAGATCCTTCGCCTTGCGGCTCAGGATGACAAAAAAGAGAGAATAACAAACAGAGAGGACGCTGCCTTCCATGTTATCCTGAGCGTCAGCGAAGGATCTGGTGGATGAGCACATTCAATCTTTCAGAAATAAAACAGTATAACGTATGTCCGGACGGGAAGATAGACTTCAACAAATGAGAAATCTTTCCGCCCGGACATATTTATATGCTTGGGCACAGATGGATATTTTTGATGGCCGCCTGGATAAAGCCCACAAACAGCGGATGGGGCTTGTTGGGGCGGCTCTTGAATTCGGGGTGGAATTGGACGCCCACGAAGAAATCCTCTTTAGGCAGCTCGATGGTTTCCACCAGCCTTCCGTCCGGGGACAGGCCGGAGAGGCATAAGCCCGCCTGCTCCAGCGCTTCCCGGTATGCGTTGGCAAATTCATACCGGTGGCGGTGACGCTCGCTGATTTCCCGGGTGCCGTAGCACCGGGCGATCACTGTGTTTTCCTTTAAGTTGCAGGGATATTTCCCCAGACGCAGCGTGCCGCCCTTGTCGATTTCATCATTCTGCCCCGGCATGAAGTCGATCACCTTATGCGGGGCGTTTTCGTCAAACTCCCGGGAATTGGCGGTTTTCAGTCCGGCAGCGTGGCGGGCAAATTCGATCACCGCAATCTGCATGCCCAGGCAGATGCCAAAGTACGGGACGTGATGCTCCCGGGCATATTTCGCCGTCAGGATCATGCCCTCGATGCCCCGGCCCCCAAAGCCCCCGGGCACGATCAGGCCATCCATGGGAGACAGGATCGCTTCCGCATTTTCTTTTGTCAATGTTTCCGAATCGATCCAGGTGATGTCGATCCGGGCGTCCAGAGCGTAGCCCGCGTGGCGCAGGGCTTCTGCCACGGACAGATAGGCGTCGTGCAGCTGCACATATTTGCCAACCAAACCGATTTTGACCGTTTTGCTCTGATGCCGGATGCGCTCTACCAAGCTTGCCCATTCGGACAAATCAGGAGCAGGCGCCTGAATGCCCAGCTCCCGGCAGACGATGGAGGAAAGGTTCTTTTGCTCCAGCATCAGCGGCGCTTCGTAGAGAATGGGCAGCGTCAGGTTTTCGATGACGCAGTCGGGCTTCACGTTGCAGAAGTGAGCGATCTTGGTGAAAATGCTGTCGTCGGTGATCTTTTCGTCCACCCGAAGCACGATGATGTTGGGGCTGATCCCCATGCCCTGCAGTTCTTTCACGCTGTGCTGAGTGGGCTTGGATTTGTGCTCCCCGCTGGCTTTCAGGTACGGCACCAGGGTGACGTGGACGTACAGGGCGTTTTCCCTTCCAATTTCCAACCCCACTTCCCGGATGGCCTCGATGAAGGGCTGGGATTCGATATCGCCGATGGTGCCGCCGATTTCGGTGATCACCACGTCCGCGTCGGTCTTTTCGCCCACCCGGTAAATGAAGCGCTTGATTTCGTCGGTGATGTGCGGGATGGTCTGCACCGTGCTGCCCAAGTATCCACCCTGGCGCTCCTTATGGATCACATTGGAATACACCTTGCCGGTGGTCAGATTAGAGTACTTGTTCAGGTCCTCGTCAATGAAGCGCTCGTAGTGGCCCAGGTCCAGGTCGGTTTCCGCGCCGTCCTCGGTCACATACACTTCTCCGTGCTGGTAGGGACTCATGGTGCCGGGGTCCACGGTGATGGAGGGGTCCAGCTTCTGCGCCGCCACCTT
>CAZQAM010000121.1:0-6110 GCA_964591355.1 uncultured Oscillospiraceae bacterium | reverse complement strand
CCCCCCCCCCCCCTAACCTACACTCTTTCCCTACACGACGCTCTTCCGATCTGTCCGTTTCTTCCCCGGCTATCTGAAACAATCACTTCAGAAACTGGGTCATCATATACCCCGTGACATTGCCGTAGCGCACCTGCGTCCACTGATCGCCGGGGGTGAGCACGGTCACCGCGGCGCCGGAGTACACCTTCTGATACACAGTGCCGGAGGTTTTGCTGGGGGCGGAGCGCAGGTTGACATAGGTATTGCCGTTCTGCACGGTCTTGGTGGGATGGGCCGATACGCCCACCAGCTTCAGATACTTGGTCATCATATACCCGATGTTGCCGCTGGCGCTGCCGTACACCTTGCACCATTTTTCGCCGGGCTCGATCACCTCAAAGCGGATGCCGTTCTTATACTGGGCGATGACCTTTGCGGAGGTGGAAGGCAGGGCCCTCATGTTCAGATACTGGGTGGATTTGGGATTATTGACGATGGCGGTGCCATGGGTGACGGGGGTATTGCCGCCGGGATTGTAGGGGGGCTGGGAGCCGCCCTCCGGTGTATTGGAAAGGAAAGAAGCGTCCACATACCCTACCGTTCCCATAATGCTGACCTTGTAAAAGGTGGAGCCGTTTTCCTTGCGGCCCTTCAGCAGCACGCTGACCTGCGTGCCGTTGGGATACTGGCCGATGATGGAAGAGCCGGAATAGGTGGGCGCGCTGCGCAGGTTCAGTTTGCCGCCGTTGCCGGTGCGGATATAGGCGATGCTGCCGCCGGAGGACCCGGTGATGA
This sequence comes from uncultured Oscillospiraceae bacterium, assembly GCA_964591355.1. Classification (GTDB taxonomy): domain Bacteria; phylum Bacillota; class Clostridia; order Christensenellales; family Aristaeellaceae; genus RUG563. The sequence continues at coordinate 5,333 of CAZQAM010000121.1, read as the reverse complement.
TGACGAACTCTTCCCGGAAATAGCCCACCACACCCTGGATGTCCACCTGGTACCAGCCGCTGTTGTAGCTGAGCACGCTAAACGCCGCGCCGTTGTAATAGATGCCCAGCACCGGCGCGTCATAGCTGGGATACTGGCGCAGGTTGAGGAAGGAGGAAGGGTTGGGATTGTGCACGATCCCGGAATTGCCCCCGCCGCCCGAAGAAGTTTTCAGATACGTCTTGCTCATGAACCCGGTCCTGTCCAGGCTGGGCACATAGACGCTGTACCAGTTGTTGATTTCGCCGACCAGCCCCACCCAGCTGCCTTCCGGCGCGCTGCCGAGCCATGAATCCTGGGCGCTGGGGCCTGACCGCAGATTCAGCGCGGAGGTGCCGGAAACCACCGCATAATCATAGGTATTGAACAGGTCTGCATGGGCGGGCACAGAAAGAGCCAGCAGGCACAGCATGCAGATAACGGCCAGCAGCTTTCGGCTGAACATCATGGTTGATCCCTCCGCTCACGGTTCTTCTGTATATGAAACGCATCAGCATTCCGTTTTGTTCCGAAAGATTGATCACAATTTTCTTACAAAAAATCCACCAAAACGCGGTTTTGCAGATCCATGCCCCGGCGGGTGAGCTTCAAATATCCGTTTTCCCGGATCAGCAGGCCCTCCCGGAGGGAACGCTCCATTTTTCCAGGGAATGCCTGATCCACCGTCATGCCGTGCATCGTGAAAAACGCCTGCTCCGACAGCCCTTCCGTCAAACGCAGGCCCAGCATCACGCTTTCGAACCGGGCCTCCTCCGGGGAAATCCGCGTGCTTTCCGCCGGCGCGCCATTCAGATAATCCGCCAGCGAGGAAGGATTGCGGTATCGTTCGCTTCCCAGAAACCCTGCGGCGGCGCAGCCCAGGCCGATGTATTCTTTCCGCTGCCAGCAGTCAGTATTGTGCCGGCAGGCAAAGCCGGGCAGGGCGAAATTGCTGATTTCATACTGGATAAAGCCGTGGGCGGACAGGGTTTCCCGGCAGCATTCATACATGGCCCTTTCTTCCTCTTCCTCAGGAAGGGACCATTCGCCCCGGTCGACGCGATCCTTCATCGGCGTGCCTTCCTCCACGATCAGCCCGTAGCAGGACAGATGGGTGGGGTTCAGGGCCAGGGCTTTTTCCAGCGTTTCCTTTACGTCCGCCAGCGTCTGGGTGGGCAGGCCCAGCATCAGATCCAGATTGAGGTTATGAAAGCCCGCCTTCCGGGCCAGGGCCGCGGAGGCCGCCGCCTGATCCCAGGTGTGGATGCGACCCAAAAGCTGAAGCAGCCGGTCCTGCCCGGCCTGCACGCCCATGGACAGGCGGTTGACGCCGCCCTCCCGCAGCACGGAAAGGAATTCCTCCGTCAGGGTGCCAGGGTTGCACTCGCAGGAGCATTCGGCGTCCGGCGCAAAGGAAAAGCGCGCCCGGAGCGCGGAAAGGATCCGGCGCATCAATTCAGGCGGCAGCAGGGAAGGGGTGCCGCCGCCGATGTAGAGGGTGGCGATCGTGACGTCCGGATCCTGCCTGTCCGCCATTTCCGCGATCAAATGGTCCGTATACCGGGGCATATCATCCCCGCGACCGGCAAAGGAGGGGAAATCGCAGTAGACGCACTTCCGGGCACAGAAGGGGATATGCACATACAGCCCGACGGAACGCCTCACGGCAGTGTGACGGCGTACACGTCGTTGTCGCTGGCCAGCAGGGCCACGCCGTTTTTCAGCATGCCCAGGTAGCCGGTGATCATATTGCTGCCCACGCTGCTGGGCAGGGCCATGGCGGTAAAGCGCTGGGCGTTGATGTCCGCCCGGTACACCATATCGTGGGCAAAAGCGTAAATCCGCCGGTTGTACAGCGCGGCGCTGACGCAGGAATTGGGCAGAGAGAAACGCCGGTCCACCTTACCGGAGAGCAGGCGCAGTTCGTTGATGGTGCCCATTTCATCCAGTTGCAGCGTGGGGGCGAACAGCAGCATGGGGGTGCTGCCGCTGACCAGATGATCGATCATCTGCCAGCCATACACCAGCACGGTGCCGGCGGGATCGATGGTGCCACGGTAATCATACTGACGCAGCTGCCGGGTGCTGATGACGTTCAGCTTGCTGCCGGCGTAGACGATGCCGTAGGTCAGGTTTTCTCCCAGGGAAACGGTGCCGGTGTTGCGCATGTTGACCAGGAAAGTATTGAGGGTCACATCCGGCGCTGTGCCGTAAATATCCACCGATGTGGTCCACAGATATTCGCCGTCGCCGAAAAAGCCCACGTCCAGCATGATCATATCCTGGAACTTGCTGGATTCATTGTCCACCGACGTGCCCTGCAGATCCTTGATCTGCAAAGACGGGCTCACGTCGTTGCCCACCACCACGGCCACGTATTTGGCGCCCACCCGGGCAAACTGCACGGCGTCGGTAAGGATATCGTGATAGGTGGAATGGCCGTTCCTATCGATAAAATGCAATTGGCTGCCGCTCCAGGCGGCAATGAGGGAATCGCTGCAGGAAAAGGACGCGCTGCTGCCCACGGTATAGCTCCACCGTTCGTTGCCCCGGTTATCCAGGCAGAACAGCGTCATGCCGTCGTAATAGAGCACGTTGTCGCCAAAGGGCGTCACATCCTGCGTGGCGGTGCAGCGCAGATGCACGGCGGACATCTGCCGGTTGCTGCCGCCGAACACGCCCAGCAGCGCCAATACCAGCAGCACCACCAGCACAGCGGCGCCGGCCAGGATGAGCAGCCTGTTTTTTTGATCCATATAACGGGACGCCTGCATCGGTCCTATCCCTCCCGGAATCCTTTGAGAGAATACCTGAACTTACACATTATACTATGTTTTCTGGCCTCCGTCAAACGCCCTCGGCGCGGCTTCCCTGCGGCGGAAAAAGCGGCAGTTTACGGCTTTTCCTGCCCGTCGAACAGGGACAGGATATCCTTTTCCGTGAGGCGGGTGGGCATTTCCTCGCCGGGGGTGATCAGTTTGTCGAAAAGCCGGCGTTTTCTGTCGCTCATTTTCAGCACCTGCTCCTCAATGGAGTGATGCACCACCAGCCGGAGCACTTCCACTTTTTTCGTTTGTCCGATGCGGTGCGCCCGGCCGGTGGCCTGTTCCTCGGCAGTGGGGTTCCACCAGGGATCGTAATGGATCACCAGGTCGGCGCCGGTAAGGTTCAATCCGGTGCCGCCGGCCTTGAGGGAAATCAGGAACACATTGGTTTCCCCTTCGTTGAAGCGGCGGCACAGATCCAGCCGCTGGGCGGCAGGGGTTTCCCCATCCAGATACAGATAGGGGATATTCTCCTGCTGGAAGCGCTTTTCGATCAAATGCAGCATGGAGGTGAACTGGGAAAAGATCAGCGCCCGGCGGCCGGCGGCCAGGGCCGGGGGCAGCACGTCCATCAGCATTTCCATTTTTCCTGAAATCCCATCATAATCCGGGAGGCACAGGGCGGGATGGCAGCAGATCTGCCTCAGCTCCGTAATGGCCGACAGGATCTCTGCCCGCCCCCGGGAAAGCCCCCTTTCCCGCAGGATGGTATCCAGCCGGCCCCGCTTTTGAAGCAGCGCCGCGTCGTATACCCGGCGCTGTTCGGGAGGCAATTCGGCCATCAATACGCTTTCCAGGCGCTCGGGCAGCTCCCCCAGCACATCGCTGCGCAGCCTGCGCATCAGGAAAGGCCGGATGCGCCGTCGCAGGTCCTCGGCGTTATGGCCTTCGCCCCAGCGGTGCAGGAAATCGGTATACCGGGGCAGATACCCCGGCAGCACGAAATCAAACAGGCTCCACAATTCCCCGGCGTGGTTTTCCATGGGGGTGCCGGTGAGGGCGATGCGGGTGTCGGCGGTCAATTGCTTGACGGCGTGGGCGCCTACGCTCTGGATATTCTTGATCTGCTGAGCCTCGTCCAGCACGGCGAAGCGGAAGGGAATATCCTTCATCAGGGCGATGTCCCGGCGGATCAGGGGATAGCTGGTGATGACCAGATCCGGAGCGCCGGGGCCTCTGATTCCCTCGATCTGCTCACTGCGGGCGGCCTGGCTGCCGCTGAGCAGCAGCACCGACAGGGAAGGGGTGAATTTTTGGCATTCGCTGAGCCAGTTGTAGGTCAGGGACGTGGGCGCCACGATGAGAGAAGGCCGGCGCTCTTTTTCCTGCTGCACGCAGGAAAGGAGGGCGGCCAGGGTCTGCACCGTCTTGCCCAGGCCCATATCGTCCGCCAGGATGCCGCCCATGCCCAGGGCATGCAGGGACATGAGCCATTCAAAGCCCCGCTGCTGATAGGGACGCAGGCAGTCCATGGGCGGAGCCGGGGCCTGATAGATCAGATCGGCCGCCCGGACGGTGGCCTCGTCCCGGGTCACATCCAGCCCGTTTTCCCGGATCAGGGCGGACAGGTAAGCTGCCCAGCAGGCCCCCAGGGATGTTCCGCGGCCGGTGTTTTCTTCCGCTTCCGCCACGGCCTCGGCCAGGGGCTGCCAGGCCGCTTCATCGCTCAGATCCAGATAGTCGCCGTCTTTGAAACGGAAATACCGCCGCCGCTTCCTCAGCGCTTCCAGGAGAGGGAGCAGTTCCTCGATGGGCGTATCGCCGTCCATCAGCTCCAATTGCATCTGCCCGCCCCGCAGCCGCATAGCGCCCTTGAAACGGGGTTTCCGGGGCGTGAGGCGCTTGAAATCGCTGCTGAAAAACACCTGGGCGCTTTGCGTCAGCTTTCCGGCGCCCACGGTGACAAGATCAAAGATTTTATCGCTGCCCGTCAGGTAAACTCTGCCCCGGAACACCCGGAAGCCGTCCCGGGCCAGTTCATCCAATACGGCCCTTTCTCCCGCCGCGTCCCGCAAAAGCAGGGCGCCCTCCGGCAGCGCCTCCGGGGCGAAGGGATCGATCTGGATTTTGCCGTATACGAAGGAAACCCGCGCAGTCACATCGCTGCCATCCTTGTCCAGATATACCTGGGATACCAGCGGCAGCCGCACGAAATGGCTGTCCAGGGCGGGATCGATGGTCACCGTGCCCACACGGAGCAGAAAAGGCAGCAATTCGCTCATCACCCGGCCGGTGTCCTGCGGCGGGAAAGAAAAGAAGGCTTCCCTGCCGGAGGAAAAGCGGCACAGCGCGGAAAGCAGCGCCTGCTGCTCCCGGGGGATTTGCAGGCATTCCCCGTCGGAGAGCACAAAGCGGTAATCCGGAGTGACGGGCATCAGCGCGCCCTCATCCCGGCGCAGCGGCACGGTCTGCATGAGCGGCTCATCGGAGACCACCACCGCGGCGGCGTGTACCGAGCAGTGCCGCGCCTGGCCCTCCAGGTGCTCGGCG
>CAZQAM010000120.1:0-6112 GCA_964591355.1 uncultured Oscillospiraceae bacterium | reverse complement strand
ATTTCTGCCCGCAAAATGCCATTTTGCAAGAAATTGATGTTCCGAATGAAATCGGGATCCCCATTCCGGTTTCATTCGCAGGTTGTCGAAAAACTTTTCGGCAACCTGCCTCCTGGCGCAGGGCTTGGGGCCGCGGAGGCCCCAAACATCTCAGCAAAAAACTCGCCGCGAGGGGTGCGGCGAGTGCCCGTAGAGCGGAAATAAAAAATAAGGCGGAAGAGGCCGAGGGGGCAGCCGCTTCCGCCGCCCCGCTTGTCCGGGCGGTATGATCTTATGCGGTAATTATGTCAGAATTATGTCATATCGCTGTCAAAAAAAACCATATCGGGCCGAAAAAAAAGGAATCAGCGAGAATTAGCACTCTGCGCTTTTGAGTGCTAATTTTCGGTTGCTTTTTCCGCTTGGGAGTGCTATAATGCTTTCTGCACAGAAAATGGAACCAACAGGAGGTGCATTATCATGGAAACCAAAGGCAATATTTCCATTCATGCGCAGAACATCATGCCGGTGATCAAGCGCTGGCTGTATTCCGATAAGGATATTTTCATCCGGGAAATGGTGAGCAACGGCTGCGACGCCATCACCAAATACAGAATGCTGGGAAAGGGCGCGGAGGAAGACCTGCGCGTCACGGTGACGGCGGACAAGGAAGCCGGCGAGCTTCGCTTTACCGACAACGGCATCGGCATGACGGCGGAAGAAGTGGAAAAGTACATCAACCAGGTGGCCTTTTCCAGCGCGGAGGAATTCCTGAAAAACTACACCGGCGAAGACAAGGGCGGCATCATCGGCCATTTCGGCCTGGGCTTCTATTCCGCCTTCATGGCCGCCGACAAAGTGACCATCGATACCCTGTCCTGGCAGGAGGGGGCGGAGCCCGTGCTGTGGGAAAGCGAGGACGGCATGGCCTTTGCCATGCGCACCGGCGGCCGCAGGGAGCGGGGCACCACCATCACGCTGCACATCCTGGAGGAGGAAAAGGAATTCCTGGAATCCTTCCGGGTCCGGGAAGTGCTGGATCGCTACTGCGGCTACATGGCCGTGCCCATCTATCTGGAAACCGTGGGCGAAGCGGCCCCCAAGGAAGAGGACCATGTGACGGGCACCGAAGAGGAAGAAAAGAAAGAGGCCGAAAAGCCCATCAACGATATCCATCCCCTGTGGCTGAAAAACCCCAAGGAATGCACGGAGGAAGAATACAAGGAAACCTACCGCAAGCTGTTCCATACCTTTGAGGAGCCGCTGTTCTGGGTGCATCTGAACGTGGACTATCCCTTCAACCTCAAGGGCATCCTCTATTTCCCCCGGATCCGGAAGGATTTCGGCGGCCAGGAGGGAGAAATCAAGCTGTTCAACCGTCAGGTGTTCGTGGCGGACAACATCAAGGAGGTCATCCCCGAATTCCTGATGCTGCTCAAGGGCGTCATCGACTGCCCGGATCTGCCCCTGAACGTATCCCGCTCCTTCCTGCAGAACGACGGGTACGTGAAAAAACTGTCCGCCCACATTACCAAAAAAGTGGCGGACAAGCTGAACGGCCTGTTCAACACCGAGCGTAAGCAGTACGAAACCTACTGGGACGACATCCATCCCTTTGTCAAGTACGGCTGTGTGCGGGATCCCAAATTCTTTGACATGGTGAAGGACAGCCTGCTGCTCAAAACCACCGCCGGGGAATACCTGACGATCGAAGAATACAAGGCCCGCAATCAGGGCAAGGCGGACAATAAGATCTACTACACCACCGAAGCCAGCCGTCAGGCCGCCGCCGTGGCCCTTTACACCGGCCGGGGCATCGACGTGGCGGTGATGGACACGCTGATCGACATGAATTTCATGAGCTTCCTGGAGTTCGGAAGCGGCATGAAGGATGTGCAGTTCGTCCGTGTGGACGCCGACGTCACCGGCCTCACCGAGGAGAGCGAAGAAGGCAAGGACATCGACCAGGGAAAGATGGAAAAGCTCTTCCGGGACGCCCTGAACGATCAGGAGCTGACGGTGAAAATCGAGGCGCTGGCCGACCGGGCGCTGCCCGTCATGCTCACCGAAGATGAGCAGATGCGCCGCTACAAGGAAATGAGCGCCGTGTACGGCCAGGATTTCGCTTTCCCCACCAAATATACCCTGGTGCTCAACCGGCTGTGCCCCACCGTGCAGCGCCTGGCGGTGATGGAGGATCAGGATACGGCCCAATTGCTCTGCCGCCATCTCTTCGATCTGTCCCGGCTTTCCAGCCGTCCGCTGGAAGCGGAGGACCTGAAGAATTTCATTGTCCGCAGCAACGAACTGGCGGCCAGGCTGGCCGAAAAAGCATAAAAAAGAGGGGATTTTTCCCCCAACGTTCTGATATTTCTTCATCGCAAGGAGGCAGGCAGAATGAACCCCCATGTGAAATTATCCCCCCGGGTAGCCGCCGCGCTCAGGGAAGGCCGCCCGGTGATCGCCCTGGAAAGCACCATCATATCCCACGGAATGCCCTATCCGCAGAATGTGGAAACAGCGCTGAAATGCGAAGCCGAGGCCCGGAAATACGGCGCCGAGCCTGCCACCTGCGCCATTCTTTCCGGCCGGCTGTGCGCCGGACTTACCGAGGAGGAAATCGATTATCTGGGCCGGGAGGGCACGAAGGTGACGAAGGCCTCCCGACGGGACATCCCCATTCTGGTAGCCAGAAAGGCCGACGGCGCCACCACCGTGGCCGCCACCATGATCATTGCCGCCCTGGCGGGCATCCCGATCTTTGCCACCGGCGGCATCGGCGGCGTGCACCGGGGGGCGGAAACCACCATGGATATTTCCGCCGATCTGGAGGAATTGGCCGGCACGCCCGTGGCCGTAGTCTGCGCCGGGGCCAAATCCATCCTGGATCTGGGGCTGACGCTGGAATATCTGGAAACCAAGGGCGTGCCGGTGCTGGGCTATCAGACGGGCGAGCTGCCCGCTTTCTATACGCCCCACAGCGGCTTTTCCGTGGATTACCGGGCCGATTCCCCCGCGGAAATCGCCGCGTTCATCCGCGCCCAGCGGGAGCTTTCCTATCCCGGCGGCATGCTGATCACCAATCCCATTCCGGAACAGTATGCCATGCCCGCCGACACCATCAACGCCGCCATTGACCAGGCGCTCCGGGAAGCCGGGGAGCAGGGCATCAAAGGCAAAGCCACTACGCCGTTTCTGCTGGCCCGGGTATGCGAAATCACCGGAGGCGAATCCCTCCAGTCCAATATCCAACTGGTTTTGAACAACGTGCGCCTGGCTGCGCAGACCGCGGCAGAACTGGCGAAATAAGCGCAGGGATCCTCCGGAGCCTCCGGGGGAACACCCCGTAAAGGCCGGATCCCAGGATCCCCCAATCAGCTCCTCAGGGTGCTCTGCACATATCCCGCCAGGATGGGCACGATGCGGGTATTCTTCCCGCCCTTCATCACCACCACGTCGGCGTCGTGGATATAATTGCGGATATATCGGTCATACATGGGTTTCACGGTGGTCAGGTACTGCTGGGCGATGTTGTCGATCTGCCGCCCCCGGTCCTTGATATCCCGACGGATGCGGCGCAGCAGGCAGATATCGGGCTCCACGTTGATATACAGTTTCAGAAACATTTTGTCCAGCAGCCGATGATCATAGAAGCAGTGGATGCCCTCCACGATCAGCACGCTGACGCCGGCGGGATCGATGAATTCCCCGGGGTCGCAGCGGCGATGCTGGGAAAAATCATAGGCTTTGCGGCTGACGGGTTTCCCCGCCATCAGATCGCACACATCCTGATACATTAGATCATGGTCGAAAATGCCGGGCTCGTCGTAATTCAGCCGGACCCTTTCCTCAAAGGTCAGGTCCGGATGGTCCAGGTAATAAGCGTCCTGGTTCAGCACCAGGCTTTTGACCCCGATATCCCGCACCAGTTCCTTGGCCAGGGTGCTCTTGCCCGAGCCGCTGGCCCCGCAGATTCCGATAAACAGCATGCGTCCATCCCCCGCAGTTTTTTCTTTTTTCTACAAGATACTGCAAATTCCGCTCCGCGTCAAGGTTCTGCGAATTTCCGGGCCTGAGCAAAAAGAAAAAACACACTGAAAAACCGGGTCCCATTCTCAATGGAACGGGGCCCGGTGACATTTATCCCGGAGATTATTTGGAGGCCATTTCCACCGCCACGGACACAGCCACTGTGGCGCCCACCATGGGGTTGTTGCCCATGCCCAGGAAACCCATCATTTCCACATGGGCAGGCACGGAGGAGGAACCGGCGAACTGAGCGTCGGAATGCATGCGGCCCATGGTGTCGGTCATGCCATAGGAGGCGGGGCCGGCAGCCATGTTGTCGGGATGCAGGGTGCGGCCGGTGCCGCCGCCGGAAGCCACGGAGAAGTACTTCTTGCCGGCTTCCCAGCGTTCCTTCTTATAGGTGCCCGCCACAGGATGCTGGAAGCGGGTGGGGTTGGTGGAGTTGCCGGTGATGGACACGTCGGCGTTTTCATGCCACATGATGGCCACACCCTCGCGCACGTCGTCGGCGCCGTAGCAGCGCACCTTAGCCCGGTCGCCGGTGGAATACGGGATTTCCTTCACGATGGTCAGGGCGTGATCTTCCTTCACGTCGGCAGACAGATAATCATACTTGGTCTGCACATAGGTGAAGCCGTTGATGCGGCTGATGATCATGGCGGCGTCCTTGCCCAGGCCGTTTAAGATCACGCGGAGGGGCTTGGTGCGCACCTTGTTGGCGTTCAGGGCGATCTTGATGGCGCCTTCGGCGGCGGCAAAGGATTCATGGCCGGCCAGGAAGGCGAAGCATTCAGTTTCCTCGTCCAGCAGGCGGGCGCCCAGATTGCCGTGGCCGATGCCCACCTGGCGCTGGTCCGCCACAGAGCCGGGGATGCAGAAAGCCTGCAGGCCCACGCCGATGCAGCGGGCAGCCTCGGCGGCGGTCTTTACATTTTCCTTCAGCGCGATGGCGGCTCCCAGTTCATAGGCCCATTTGGCGTTTTCAAAGCAAATGGGCTGGGTGCTTTCCACGATCTTATAGGCGTCCACGCCCCGGGCGTTGTTGAACGCTTTCACTTCGTTAAAATCCTTGAAGCCATATTTGTCCAGCACGGGCTGGATCTGCGGCATACGACCTTCATAATTCTCAAACAGAGCCATTTCTGCGCACCTCCTGCTTACTCTTTCCGGGGGTCAATCCACTTGACCGCGCCGTCCTCGGCCTTGAAGCGGCCGTAGGTGCCGATGTTCTTCTCGTAGGCTTCGTTGGGAGATACGCCCTTCTTGATGGCGTCCATCATCTTGCCCAGAGACAGGAACTGATACCCACACACCTGACCGTCCTTGTCCAGCGCGATCTGAGTGACGTAGCCTTCGGTCATTTCCAGGAAGCGCACGCCCTTGGCCTTGGTGCCGTACATGGTGCCTACCATGGAGCGCAGGCCCTTGCCCAGATCTTCCAGCCCGGCGCCGATGCGCAGGCCGTCATCGGAGAAAGCGCTCTGGGTGCGGCCGTACACGATCTGCAGGAACAATTCCCGCATGGCGGTATTGATGGCGTCGCACACCAGGTCGGTGTTCAGGGCTTCCAGGATGGTCTTGCCGGGCAGGATCTCGGCCGCCATGGCGGCGGAATGGGTCATGCCGGAGCAGCCGATGGTTTCCACCAGCGCTTCCTCGATGACGCCGTTTTTCACATTCAGGCTCAGCTTGCAGGCGCCCTGCTGGGGAGCGCACCAGCCTACACCGTGGGTATAGCCGGAAATATCTTTGATTTCCTTTGCCTGGATCCATTTTCCTTCTTCAGGAATGGGCGCGGGGCCATGGTTCGGGCCCTTCATCACGCAGACCATTTCTTCCACTTCACGGGAATATTGCATGGATACTCTGCCTCCTTACCAATAGTGAGTGATGGACTCTCGTTTTGTATTATAACATGATTTGATGGTGTATAAAAGGGGCTGAACAGATTTTTTTCTTTTGATTTGTGTAGAATCCGTCAGGAAGACTGAATCAGAACAAACAGAAAAGAAGACACAAAAAAAAGCTTCCCTTTATTATTCGCCTTTCTCGGAAGGGGGTCTGGGGGGAACCTCTCTTTGGGCTCCAAAGAGAGGTTCCCCCC
>CAZQAM010000119.1:0-6130 GCA_964591355.1 uncultured Oscillospiraceae bacterium | reverse complement strand
CGGCGCTATGCTGTCAAGTGAAAAATTTCTAAAATTTTTCCCGCTGTTCCCCATCCGGAATTATCCACAGCAAAAAATGAAACATTTGCATAACAGTATGCAGGATTCGCTGCCGTTTATTCATGGGAAAACCAGAGAAATCCAAGAAAAACCGCTGCATAAACAGCAGCGGGACATCAAAATCATGCGAAAGGGCCTGATGCCGATCTTTCCACATTATCCACAGAGTTATCCACAGAATCCGGGAAAAAGGACGGCTTTTTTCCTGCGTTTGCCGAAATGGCTGTGGATAACTCCGAAATTTTTTCGGGTTATCCACAGGAAAATTCAGCGAAGCGTCCCCATTTTTCCACAGGTTTTTCCCCTGAATGAAAATGAAAAAAAGATCAAATTTGCGTCACAAAATCGCAATAAATTGCGCGCCTTATGGAGGCGGAAAGAAAAGCTGCGGGATAAAAAACGTCCTCGGGGCCGTTCTTTTTACCGCGGAAAGGGCCGGGGATGACAAGGGACGGGGAAATGTGATATAATAACCAAGTACCCGGAAACGGGACGGGATAGAAGATGAAACGGCCTGACGCACGGAGGTGCCTGTGAAATATTTACGGCGGCTGATCTGGTATGTATCCACCCGGCTGATGGTGGTGGTGGCTGTGCTTGGGCTGATCACCATGGCTTTTTATTTTTCCATGAATGCCACCAATATCTATGTGATTTTGAAGGACGGCATGGCCAGGCGGGCTCAGACGGTGATGATGGGGTCGGAGGAAGACCTGAGCAGGTATTTCGCGCCGGCCTATCTGGAAAGGGATCCCCTGCTGGTGCAGGCTCGGAGGGGCGAATCGCCTTATCAGAATTATTACGCCATTACCGGCTTTGATCACCGGATCAATATCGACTGGGTATGGTGCTGGCCCTGGGAGGATACGGCCCGGGCCACGGTAACGGAAAAGATCCCCGCCATTGACGGCAGGATGAAATCCTCTGCCCGGGAAGCGGTGAACGCCCTGGGCTGGTCCTCCACCCCCAAATGGCAGAACGCGCAGTACAGCGTGGTGCTGAGCAGGGAGAACGGCCAGTGGCGGGTCAAGAACCTGGCCTTGCTGAAAACCATCGATGAATGAGGGATGAATTCCCGATGTCTGTTGTGAATCTGGCCCCCATGGCGGGGATTACGGACCGGGTGTTCCGGCGGCTGTGCTTTGACTGCGGGTGCAATGGGGCCGTCACCGAAATGGTCAGCGCCCAGGGCTATCTGACCGCTCCCCGGGACCGGAACGCCTATCGCTTCCTTCTGGCGAAGGACTCCAAAGAAGGCCCCGTGGCGGTGCAGCTTTTTGGCAGCGAGCCGCGTTTCATGGCATCGGCCGCCGCTGCGCTGTGCGATACGGGCCTGTTTTCCACCATCGATATCAATATGGGCTGCCCCGCCCAGAAGGTGGTGGGGGGCCGGTCCGGCAGCGCGCTGATGAAGGATCCGAGCCTTGCCGGGCGGATCGTGGAGGCGGTGAAGAAGGCTTCCTCCCTGCCGGTCACGGTGAAAATGCGGCTGGGCTGGCAGGAGAATACCGCCGTTTCTTTTGCCCGGACCCTGGAAGCGGCAGGGGCCGACGGCCTCACCGTCCACGGCCGCACCCGGATGCAGCAGTACAGCGGCCGGGCGGACTGGGAAGCCATCGGGCAGGTGAAAGCGGTGGTGGGGATCCCGGTCGTGGCCAACGGGGATATCACGGACGGCGAATCGGCCCTGCATTGCCTGCGCATCACCGGCTGCGACGGCGTGGCCGTGGGCCGGGCAGCGCTGGGCAATCCCTGGATCTTTTCGGAGATCCGTGCCGCTTTGAAGGGCGAAGAGTACACCCCTCCCTCCTATGAGGCCGTGGTGGATACAGCCATGCGCCACGCCCGGGAAATGGCGGCCTGGAAAGGGGAAAAGAGCGCTGTGCTGGAGATGCGCAAGCATTTTTCCTGGTACATTGCCGGCCGCCGGGGCGCCGCTCAGGTGCGCACCGCCATCCACAGGGCCGGCACTCTGGAGGAGGCGGAGCGGCTTTTGCGCTCGCTTTCCGATAAAAACTGAGAAAAACCCCTGTTCGCCGGCCGAAAACCGGGAAAAAAGGGTTGACAAAGGCAGCCGGATGACGATATAATAGCATTCGGTCACGATTGGAGTGATGTATTTGCTGCTGGATATTTCCCGAGCGCTGCGTACTCCCGGAGAGGAGATCCCTTTCCAGCATTGTGACGAGATCCCGCCTCAGGAGATCTTCGGGGAAACGGTGACGTTCGACGATGTGCTCCTGAAGGGATACCTGTCCGCCGCAGACGACAGCCTGCGCATACGGGGCATCATGACGGCTGTGGCCCATGGCCGCTGCGCCATGTGCCTGAACCCGGTGGATTACCAGGTGGAGGTCCCCTTTGACGAGGTTTTCACCCGGCAGACCCGCTTCACCCGGGCGGACGAAGCATCCCCCGATGAGGAGGAACGCCTGACGTACGAAGGCTCCAAAGTGGAGCTGTCGCACCTGGTGATGACGATGGCAGTACTGGATCTCCCCATTCGTTTCGAATGCGGGGAGGATTGCCCGGCCAAGGCCGGCATGCTGCCGGACGATACCCTATCTTCAAGCGCAAGCCAGAAGGACCTGCCCGACCAGCATCCTTTTTCGGCATTGCAGCAGTTGCTGACAAAGGATCAGGAGGTGTAATCATGGCTCTGCCCAAAGGAAAAGTTTCGAAGGCCCGCGGCCGTTCCCGCCGTGCCAACTGGAAGCTGGAGGCCCCCGCCATCGTGGAATGCTCCCAGTGCCACAAGATGAAGCTGGCTCACCGCGTGTGCAAAAACTGCGGCTATTACGACGGCAAGCAGGTCGTCGTGATCGACGAAGAAAAGAAGAACGCGTAATTCCCTGCGGGATGTGAATGCGGGCCGGGTCAACCAGCCCGCATTTTCCCCAAACAGCGTGTTTCGCCCATGGAACGGGAGGAGTACGCCATCCCCTTTTCCTTCAGAGAAGCGGCCCCTGGCTGAAAGGCTGCCGGAAAAGGATGGCGGAAGGTCGCCCGGGAGGGCGGCGGACGAAGGAAGAGTAGTCCGCCCGGGTCCGCCCGTTACAGCGCAAAGAGGCGGGAGGCCCATTTGGCGGCATCCCGTGAAGCAAGGTGGTACCACGGATCAGTCCGTCCTTCGGGAAGGATTGATCCGTTTTTTATTGGAGATTTCAGCGGGAGGAAAGAAGATGTCAGAATCGGCTTTCAGCATGGAAAAGACCTATAATCCCCAGGCCATCGAAGGGGAAACTTATCAGAAATGGGAAGCTTCCGGGGCTTTCGCGCCGAAAATGGACAAAAGCAAAAAGCCCTTTACCATCGTGATGCCGCCTCCCAACGTGACGGGGCAATTGCACATGGGCCACGCCATGGACGCCACTTTGCAGGACGCCCTGATCCGCTACCACCGGATGAAGGGCGATCCCACCCTGTGGCTGCCCGGCACCGACCACGCTTCCATCGCCACTGAGGTGAAGGTGGTGGAAAAACTGCGGCAGGAGGGCCTGACCAAGGAAATGCTGGGCAGGGAAGGCTTCCTGGAGCACGCCTGGGCCTGGAAGAGGGAATACGGCGGAAGGATTACGAGGCAGCTGAGGCGCATGGGCGCTTCCTGCGACTGGAGCAGGGAACGCTTCACCATGGATGAGGGCTGCTCCCGGGCCGTGCGGGAAGTGTTCGTCAGGCTCTACGAAAAGGACCTGATCTACCGGGGCAACCGCCTGGTGAACTGGTGCCCCGACTGCATGACGGCCATTTCCGACGCCGAAGTGGAATACGAGGAAATGGACGGAAACTTCTGGCACATCCTCTATCCGGTGAAGGAGACCGGCGAATTGCTGGAACTGGCCACCACCCGCCCCGAAACCATGCTGGGCGATACCGCGGTGGCCGTGAACCCGGAGGATCCCCGGTACGCCCACCTGCATGGCTGCCATGTGATCCTGCCTCTGATCAACAAGGAAATCCCCATTGTGTGCGACGAGCACGCCGACATGGAAAAGGGCACCGGCGTGGTGAAGATCACCCCCGCCCACGACCCCAACGACTTTGAGGTGGGCCAGCGCCATGCCCTGCCCATTGTGCGGGTGTTCACCTATGACGGGCGCATGACCGGCCCGGAGGAAAAGGCCGCCGCCGACGAAATCTTTGCCTCCGGCAAGGCCGCCGTGAATGAGCCCGAGGTGCTGGACTGCGGCAAGTATGCCGGCATGGCCACCCTCGATGCCCGCAAGGCCATCGTGGCGGATCTGACCGCCCTGGGGCTGCTCAAATCGGTGGAGCCCATCCGGCACGAGGTGGGCGCCTGCTACCGCTGCCACACCGTTATCGAGCCCATGATGAGCAAGCAGTGGTTCGTGAAAATGGAGCCGCTGGCGAAGCCGGCCCTGGCGGCGGTGAAGCGGGGGGACACCCGGTTCGTGCCCGACCGGTTCGTGAAGATCTTCAACAACTGGATGGAAAATACGAAGGACTGGTGCATCAGCCGGCAATTGTGGTGGGGACACCGCATTCCCGCCTGGTACTGCCAGGACTGCGGCAAAACCATCGTGGGCAGGGAGGACCCCACGGTCTGCTCCTGCGGATGCAAGAACCTGAAGCAGGACGAGGACGTATTGGACACCTGGTTTTCCTCCGCCCTGTGGCCTTTCTCCACCCTGGGCTGGCCCGATGAAACCGAGGATCTGAAAACCTTCTATCCAACCTCCACCCTGGTCACCGGCTACGACATCATCTTTTTCTGGGTGGCCCGGATGATCTTCTCCGGCATTGCGCATATGGGCCAGGTGCCTTTTGACACCGTGGTGATCCACGGCCTGGTGCGGGACGCCCTGGGAAGGAAAATGAGCAAATCCCTGGGCAACGGGGTGGATCCTTTGGAGATTATCGACCAGTACGGCGCGGACGCCCTGCGCTTCTCTCTGGTCATGGGCATCAGCCCGGGCAACGATACCCGCTATTCCACCGAGAAAGTGGAAATGGCCCGGAATTTCGCCAACAAGGTGTGGAATGCTTCCCGCTTCGTGCTGATGAACCTGGACGGGGAAGAGACCCTGGACGGAAAAGAACTGCAGCTGCCGGACCAGTGGATCCTGACCCGGTACAACGAGGCTGTGCGCCAGATCAGCAGGAACATGGAAGAGGCTGAATACGGCCTGGCTGCCCAGAAGATTTATGATTTTACCTGGAGCGAATTCTGCGACTGGTATATCGAATTGGCCAAGGGCGGCTTGCTGGGCGACGACGCAAACCGCAAAGCGGCGGTGCGCGCCGTGCTGCAGACGGTGCTGGGCGGATTGCTTCGCCTCCTGCATCCCTTCATGCCCTTCCTCACTGAGGAAGTATACAAAAACCTGCCCGGCAAGGCCGACGCCTCCTGCATGCTGGCCGACTGGCCCCAGGCTCTTTCGCAGGATTTCCCCGCCGAAGCGGCGCGGATGGAGGGCGTGATGGAGATGATCCGCTCCATCCGCAACCTGCGATCCGGCATGAACGTGCAGCCTTCCCATAAGGCCCATCTGATGGTGCGCCCCGCCGAAGGCTGGCAGAATGCTTTTGACGGCACGGAGGTCTATTTCGCCAGGCTGGCCAGCGTGAGCCAGCTGACGCTGCTGGAAAAGGACGCCGCCATTGCCGAAAAGACCGTCAGCGCCGTGTGCGCCGCAGGGGAATACTTTATCCCCCTGGGAGAACTGGTGGACTTTGAAAAGGAAAAGGCTAGGCTTGGAAAGGAAAAGCAGAATCTGCTGGGCGAAATCGACCGGGCGGAGGGCAAATTGAACAACCCGGGCTTTGTGCAGAAGGCCCCTGCCCAGCTGGTAGCCGCTGAAAAGGAAAAGCTGGAAAAGAACCGGGCCATGCTCGCCGCTTTGGAGAGCAGGATCGCGGAGCTGGGGTAAAGGGACTTTTCAACCTGGCTTTTCCCTGAATCAAATGAATATCATTACGGCCCGGCAGCCGAAAAGCTGCCGGGCCGTTTCTTTGCCGCTGCCCTATGATATGAATTTGATCTGATCCTCCATTGTTTTTATACTATTTCTCGTCTAAAAAATTGAAAGATTCGGGATGGATTTTTTGT
>CAZQAM010000118.1:0-6166 GCA_964591355.1 uncultured Oscillospiraceae bacterium | reverse complement strand
CCGATCGGGGGAAAACAGCGCCTTCCCAGACTCCTGCAGACGGTCGCCAGTCACTTCTCCCCGCCCGGCAACCTCCCTCAGCCCCGGGCAGGCTCCTGATCTTTCAGGTAAACCGTCATCCAAACGCATTTCCCTGTCCCCTGGGAAAACACGATTTTTTCAATCTTTTCCCTTTGAATCGGCCGGGCGCAGATCCTTCCCGGCTCCCTGCTTTCCCCAGGCGTCAGATAGATGATCAGCCAATGGTCCAGCGGCACCGCGTCCGGGAAATTTTCCGCGTTCAGCGCTTCCGCGTCGATTTCCCGCATTCTTTCCCGCGCATTGCCCAGGCTGATCAGCGCCCGCCCGTAGGGCGTATGCCGAAGCAGCCATTGATCGCTGGTGAGCACCATGTACAGCCCGATCACAAAGAGCCCCAAAGCTGCCGGCAGGCAGGCGAAAAACACAGCGTCGGCAGGGGTATGATCCTGTTTCCGGATGTAGAGAATCCAAATAAACATCACGGCTGCGCCGAAAAGGGACAAAAGCAGCGTGCGGATTTTGCGCATTTCCCCCGCGTATTCTCTTCTCATCTGCCTGCGCGAATAATCCGGCACCTTGCTTTTCCCCTCCTCCCTGCAACAGATTCAGTATAGCATGGAAAGGAGCAAAATGCAATGAATCAGGGGATATCAGCGCTGTCAAGGAACGCGCAGATAGCCTGGGCCAAAGGCTTCATGGCGCTGAGCGCCTCCTGCAGCGTATTTCTGTTATTGCCTGCTTCGATGAGCAGGCAGGGGGTGGCCGCCTGCTGATTGTACCTGCCTGATTTCAGGGACACGCCCCGGCACAGGCCCTCTTCCTGCCCGTTGAGGGCATCGGAAATCATCTGGGCTGCTGCCAGGTTTCTTTCCCAGTCGGGCTTTTCATCCAGCCCGCTTCCGTTCCCCTTCCCCACCAGGATCAGCATCCTGGCGGTGTCATTCCCATCCACCGTCACGGTGTTGGGGCCGTTTCCCTTGGAATAAGAGTCCCGGTGCAGATCGATATACAGGTCATAGCCCTCCGCGGCGGCCCGCTCGACGCCTTGGAGGGACCGGGAATAAGCAGTCGAAAGCCTCGGCATTTCATACGCCGACGTATCGTGGGTCACCTGGATGCCCGCTTCCCGCAAATGCTCCGCCAGTTCCTTCCCCACCCGGATCATATTGAAGTTTTCATCCGCCGTGCGCCATTTTTCCGTGGGCCGGTATGGATGCTCCTTGTCCTGCTCATAGGCTTCATAGGTATGCGTATGGTAAATATACACCCGCCGGGGAGATGCCGTTTCCTCCACGACGGAAACCACTTCCAGCGTAAATTCGCAAGGCGCGCTTTCCTCTGCCCGGCTGATCCATTGAGGAGACAGAACGAAAAAGCAAACCAAAGCAAACAGGACCACCCAGCGGCGGATGATCCTGTCATCAGATAAATCCATGCAATCACCCCATTCCTATTCTATGCGGCGTTATGGGGCGTCATGCGATAGCTGGAAAATTTCTTCTTCGCTCAGCCTTGGCTGCAGGGCCATATTCAGCCCGTCGGCAATCAAACGGGCCATCCTCCCCACCATTTCATCCACTTCCCGGGGCGTCACCACCATTTCGCCCAGGCTGCTGCGCACCACTTTCTCAATCAGCTGGTCCACGGCCTGGCCGTGCTCCTCCTCTTTCAGGCCGATATCCTTAAGCAGCAGGGACAGGGCGTCCCTGGCGATCACCGCGGCATACACCACCATGGGCACCCCCACGGCGATGACCGGCACCCCCAGGGTATCCCGGGTCAAACCCAGCCGGTGATTGCCAACGCCGCTGCCCGGGCGGATGCCGGTATCGGTGATCTGCACGGTGGTGCAGATGCGGCCGCTTTCCCGGGCGGCCAAAGCGTCGATGGCGATCACCGCTGCGGGGCGCACCTTTTCCACGATGCCGTGAACGATTTCCGCCGTTTCCATGCCGGTCACCCCCAGCACCCCCGGCGCCGCGGCGCACACGCCCCGCAGCCTTCCCTGAAGCGGGCAAGGCGTCACTTCCCTGAGGTGCCGCGTGATCAGAAGATCCTCAATCACCCGGCTGCCCAGCGCGTCGGCGGTGACGTGCCGGTTGCCCAGGCCCACCACCAGCAGTTCTCCCTCTTTGGGCAGCATTTCCCGGACCGCCTGTGAAATGGACCGGGAAAGCTGCAGCCTTTCTTCCGGTTCCGCATGCATCAGATCGCCGTGGCTCAGGGTGATATAGCGTCCGCAGGGCTTATCCAGCGCCCGGGACGCATCCTCCGTCTGGATTTTGACCACCGTTTCCTCCAGGCTGCCCAGATGCCTGGTAATGACGTCCACACCCGGCATGCCGAAAGCGCCGCTCCCGCTTTCCAGGGCCAGATCCGTGCGAATCTGCATAAAAGAACCCCTCCGTCCGCTGTTACTGTGCGCTGCACTGCGCCGGTTTATGCGTCAGGAGGGATGAAACGGGATTATCGGACCGGAAAATCAAAGCTGGTCTTGGGAAAAGGCTCCTGAATGAGTTTGTAATGCCACCATTCTTTTTCAAAGCAGCGGAAGCCATGCTGCTCCATGACGGTTTTCAGCGTCAGGCGGTTTTGCTTCTGTTCTTCCGTGACGCCCTTGGCGCCATGCCAGGCCAGTTTGCCAAAATAGTCAAAGCCTGTGCCCATGTCGAGTTCATTCCCGTCCAGATCCGTGATGGTCAGATCGACGGCGCTGCCCCGGCAATGGCTGGAATTCCGGGCGATATAGCCCTGATCCACCAGCAGGGTCTTTTTCCTGTATTCGGGATAAAACTCCTCCCGCATGCGCATATCCCCGGCATCCTGGGACCAGCGCACGAAATGCCTCACCGCGGACCGGGGCCGGTACGCGTCAAAGATCTTGAGGCGATATCCCATCTCCCGGAAGGCGTCGGCCGCCGCCTTCAGCTGCAAGGCGGCTTTTTCGGTCATGACAGCGTAAGGCGCTTCATAGCCGTCGATCACGTCTCCCACAAAGTTGTGGGTGCCGGCGTAGCGGATATCCAGGATCACATCCTCGATCACTTCATGCACGTAGCAAAAGCCGTCGGGCAGTTCATGGGCAGGGACTGCTTCGGCAGCGGCGCAGGCAGACGCCAGGGACGAAACGCACAGAACGGCCGCCACCATTTTCTTACAGCGAGCTGTCATACGTATATTTGACCTCCTGAGGATGACCCCACAGATAGTAAGTGACATAGATATCCCGCACGGGATGCGGATTGCCCGTTGTCAGAAGGACGCACCACACATCCCGCGTATCCCCCGCCCGAAGGATGATTTCTTCTTTTTCTCCGTAAAAGAGGATATCCCCGTCCAGGGGCGCGATCTGGACTTCCAGCATTTCCGCGTCCGCCAGCCCGTCGTTTTTGAGCCGCAGGGTGTAGACATAATAGCTGTAATCCGAGGCGTCCCCCAGTTCACCGCTTTTGACCTGGGTGCCGATTAAGCTCTGCTGCCGAACCGCCTCCCGGAGTGCGGCAAACTCTTCTTCCCTTTCCGACGCCGGTATGCTCTGCAGGCTTTTGCCGATCACCTTGAGATTGGTGTGGAGCAAGGCCCAGCCGACAATGCCGGCAAAGATCAGCAGCAGGATCATCAGTGCAATGGCTGCTCGTTTCAAGCGGATTCTCCTTGCTTATTCCATCTGGGACAGAATACGGTTCATTTCCTGAATCATTTCCGTATCCTTCAGGCGGAATTTGAATTCCACCCGGCGGGAGGCCTCCCGGTTCACCGTGCCGTTCTTGTTATAGATCAGATCGGAGAAGCTGCGGCCCTTGGCGGTCAGAAGCTCCTGGAAGGCGGACACCTGATTCCTGTTGAGGATCGACAGGCAGTATTCCGCCACGGACAAAGCGCGGTTCTGGCTCAGTTTCAGGTTGGTCATATAGCTTCCCTGATCGTCGGTATGGCCTTCGATGATGATTTCGCCCACATAATCGATGTATTCATCCCGCATCAATACGCCCAGGTAAACCGGCAGGAAACGGGAGAGCAATTGCTTTCCCTCATCCTTGATGGTGCTGGAATTGGTTTCAAAGAACACTGTGCTTTCCAGCATGATATCGCCGGTTGCTTCATCCACCTTGGCGGCCAGGTTGGCGGCGGTGAGGGCCTTGCTCAGATCCTGGATGATTTTGGCGCGGACGCCGATCATATCGTCGATGCGGCGCTGGTAGGTGAGCATTTCTGCTTTCTGGTTTTCCAGCACCGTCTGCATGGCGGCCAGCCTGTCCGCCTGCTCGGCCAATTGCAGTTGCAAAAGCGCCTGCTCCTCTTCCTTGGTTTTCAGCGCGGACTGGGCGGCGTGCAGGTCGCTTTCCTGCTGGTCCAATTGGATCTGGATGGCGGCCAGTTCTTCCTGCTTGCCCATAAGCGTCACATTGGCCGCTTCCAATTCTTCCTCCCGCTGCACCAGGGTGATGGTGGCCCGATCCAGTTCCGCCTGCTGCTCGTTGAGCTGCCGCGTTTTGATCTCCAGCATGCTGTAATACTGGTACACACTGTACACCACCGCCAGCACGAACACCATCAGCAGCGAGGCCATCATATCCGAATAGGAAATCCAATGGGAGCCGTTATCGCCGGCCCGGGGCCCGCGGCCGGAGCGTTTTCGGATCATGCTGCTCATATCACGGTCCCTCCGTCCCGGTCTTCTCCTTCTCCAGGGCGTCGCTCATGTCGGTCAGCGCCCGCTGCAGGCGGGAAACGGCTGTGATGCAGCCTTCCGTTTCCTTCTGATACCGGGCGGCCTGATCCCCTCCAGTGCCGTTTGCCGCCTTCAGAGCGTCCAGCTTTTCCCCCATGGCGTTCAGCACGCTGTGCATGTTTTCGTCAAACATCCCCAGGGCCCGGGAAAAGCCGGTGGAAATATTTTCCACGAAGGAAGCGTAATCCTCGGCCAGCTTCTTCCCGCTTTCCTCCATCTGGCCGGCGATCTTTCCCGCCGCGGCCAGGGAGCCTTCGTTCTGCTCCCGCACGGTATTGAGCACCCCGGTGCTCCACACCGTGTATTCCTGCATGGTATTTTTGAGCTCCATCTGGGAATCCTTCAGGGTCTTCAGGAAATCAGCCTGCTCCTGGGAAGCGGTGATCATGCCGGAAAGCACCTGGGAGCCATGGGTCAGGAAAGCGCCGCTGCTGTCCTGCGCCTGCTCCATGGTGGAAACGTAGGCTTCAAACCGCTCCATCACCCGCTGCGTCACCGTCTGCAGATGCGCCATGCCGTTTAAGATCTGGTCGGCAGCGGCCATGGTGCGCTCCAGGGAATCAAAGGATACGTGCTGGGCCTGGTTGACGGCGGACAGCGTCTGCCCCAATTGCACGAACTGGTTGTTCAGCGAGCGGTTCATCTGCGCCACAAACTGGCTGGCGATATTGTTTACGCCGTCGATCTGCGCCTGTGTTTGACCCATGATGAACTGGTTCATGCTCTGGGCCACCGGCGTCAGGGATTGCTCCACGGAAGAAAGGATCCCCTCGCTGACCCGGGAGCTGAGCTCCGTGCCCATGCGCCGCATCATGGCGGCCTGATCCTCCTGCTGGCAGATCATCTGCACGCTGTCGTCCAGGGGCTTTTGCATGACCAGGTCGGTAAACGCGTCGTTGAAATCATCAATGGCCCTGACCGCGCTGCCGTACGCCGTGCGGTTGAGCATGTTGAACACCAGGGAGCAGGCGACGCCGGCGATGGAGGTGGTAAAGGCATACGTCATGCCGCCGATCATCTGCGGGATGCTTTCCATGGTTTTCGCGGCGTCGTTCAGATCCAGGCCGCTCAGGCCCCGCATCAGGCCGATGAACGTGCCAAGGATCCCCAGGCTGGTCAGCAGATTGGGCACCACCTCGGCCAATTGGGTGTGGCCAACGGAATAAATCACCGTATCATCGTTGATATAATCTTCCACGTTGCAGTTGAGGCCCCGGGCGTCCAGCTGCTCCGCATTTACCAGAAACCTGCGCCAGGCGCCCTGCAGACCCCTGCCCAGAAAGAGGGCGTCCTGCCACACGGGTCGCGTGTCCCCCGTGCTGACTTCCAGGGCATGAATGCCCCGGCGGAGCCTGCGGGCTGATCGGCGCACCGGCAGCACGCATTTGGCGATCCCGGTCAGGGCCACCAAAG
>CAZQAM010000117.1:0-6175 GCA_964591355.1 uncultured Oscillospiraceae bacterium | reverse complement strand
CCGCTGGAGGCCGATGAAAGCGGACGCTGGCCCATGAATCTTTCGGGGATGGAGGAGGCCCTCCGGAGGGGCGCCAGGCTGATCATGCTGTGCAATCCCCACAATCCCCTGTCCCGGCTGTGGACCAGGGAGGAGCTGACCGCCCTGGCGGCCCTGGCGGAAGCGTACGATGCAAGGATCGTCAGTGATGAGATCCACGCGGATTTTGTTTTCGCGCCGGGTGAATTCACGCCCATCCTCTCCGTGGAGAAGGCCCGGGACCGGGCCGTGATGCTCTGCGCCGCCAGCAAAACCTTCAACCTGGCGGGCCTGCAGCAGGCCGCCGCCGCGGCCCTGAATGAAGAGCTTTTGCGCGGCATTCAGGACGCCGTGAACGCTGCCGGCATTACCTGCGGCAACGCTTTTGCCCTGACGGCCACGGAGGCGGCGTACAGGCAGGGGGATGCCTGGCTGGACGGGTTGATGGATTATCTGGACGGCAGCCGGAAGCTCCTTGCGGATTTTGTGCGGGAGCGTCTGCCCCTGGCGAAAATGGCGCCGGTGGAGGCCACGTATCTTTGCTGGTTGGATCTGCGCTCTTATGGCCTGTCCTGCGGGGAATTGAAAGAACGGTGCTATCGGCAGGGCGTGGCCTTTACCATGGGCGATTTCTTCGGGCCGGAAGGAGAGGGCTGCCTGCGGGTCAATTTCGGCTGCCCCCGGAAGCAGCTGATGACGGGTATGGAACGATTGCTGGACGCTTTGAAGGAGGAAAAATAAAACCATGGAACGGATTGATGAGATTCTTTCGTCGTATCGGGAAGAAATGATGGAAACGGTGCAGAAATGGGTGCGCATCCCCAGCGTAAAGGGCGATCCCGCGCCGGACGCGCCCTTTGGCGCCGAGGCGCGCAGGGCGCTGGATACCGCCATGGCGGACTGCGAGGCCTTCGGCTTCAAAACCAAAATCTTCGACGGCTATGCCGGCCATGCTGATCTGGGAGAAGGCAGCGCCCGGGAGGCCCTGGCCATCCTGGCGCATCTGGATGTGGTGCCGGTGGGCGCCGGCTGGAACCGGGAGCCTTTTGGCGCTCAGCGGGTGGAAGGGAAAATCTACGGCCGGGGCACCAGCGACGATAAAGGCCCCGCCGTGGCGGCGATGTACGCCATGCGGGCGGTGAAGGAAGCGGGCATCCCGCTCAGGCGCAGGGTGCGCCTGATCCTGGGCTGCGATGAGGAGTGCGGCTCCTCGGATATGGAATACTACAAAAACGTCACGGAAATGCCCCGCTCCGGCTTCAGCCCGGATGCCGATTACCCGGTGATCAATATCGAAAAAGGCGGCGCCCATGTGCAGTTCAAAGGGAAGAACAGTCATGAAGGGCTTCACGTGCTTTCCATGCAGGTGGGGGACAGGCCCAATGTGATCCCCGGCTTTGCTTCCGCGCTGGTGGAGGGAGATGAAGCCCTGGCCGCCCGGGCGGAGGAAGCGGGCAGGAAACTTGGCTTCCCTGTCAAAACCATGCTGGGCAACGGCGCGGTGATCATTGAAACCACCGGCCTGACCGGCCATGCCGCGTTTCCCTCCCACGGGAAAAACGCCATCGGGCAGATGCTGCTTCTCTTCAGGGAGCTGGGGGCTACCGGCGCGCTGCGCAGCCTGGCGGACGGCGTGGGCATGACCTATGGCGGCGAAAACCTGGGCATCGCCATGCGGGATGATATTTCCGGCGAGCTCACCGGCAGCCTGGACATGATCCGGGTGGACGACGATACGGTGGAAGCGCTGATGGATATCCGCTATCCGGTGCTTCTGAACCCGGAAGCCATGGTGCATATGATCCGGGAAGCGCTGCCCGACATGGAAATCACCGTGCCGACCAGCCGCAAGCCCCACTACGTCAACGAACGGACGGAGCTGGTGCAGGAATTGCTGGAAGCGTATCACGAAGTCACCGGTGGGGAAAAGAAGACCATCGCCATCGGCGGCGGCACCTATGCCCAGAGCCTGGAGGAGGGCGTGGCATTCGGCGCGCTGTTCCCCGGGGAAGAAGAAATGGCGCATCAGGCGGACGAGTACATCACCGAGGAATCCCTTTTCCAGAACGCCCGGATTTTTGCCCGGGCCATCATCCGCCTTGCCGGAAAGAAAGAAGCAGAGAAAGAGGACTGAGAATCATGGCAGAAACGGAATTCATCACCTGCATCAACTGCCCGGTGGGCTGCCGGATGGAAGTGACCCATGAAGGCGGGGAGGTGCTTTCCGTCAAGGGCAATACCTGCAAGCGCGGGGATGCGTATGCCCGGCAGGAGTGCGTGTCTCCCATGCGGATGGTTACCGCCGTCGCCCCGGTGAAGGGAAGGGAGATGCCCGTCAGCCTCAAAACCCGGACCCCCATTCCCAAGCGCCTCATTGCCGAGTGCATGCGGGCCGTGGAGGATCACGCCTTCGAGGCGCCCATTGCCGCCGGGGATGTGCTCATTGAGAATGTATGCGGCACCGGGGTGGATGTGATCGCCACGAAGGCCGTGCCGTGAGGCTGGACGAAGCCTTCTTCCGGCAGGATGTGCTGCGGGCCGCGCCGCTGCTGGCGGGGGCCTGTCTCTTCCATCGGCTGCCGGACGGGCGGATGCTTTCCGGCCGCATCACGGAAACGGAGGCTTACCGGGGCCAGGAGGATCTGGCCTGCCACGCCCGGTTTGGCCGCACCGCCCGCACGGAAATGCTCTATCGGGCGGGCGGATACAGCTATGTGTACCTGGTTTACGGGCTGCACTGGCTCTTTAACGTGGTGACGGGGGAGGAAAATACGCCTCAGGGGGTTTTGATCCGCGCCATGGAAAAGCCTCTGGACGGCCCGGCCAAATGGACGAAGGCCTTTCAGATCACCGGCAGCCAGAACGGATTGTACCTGCCCGATTCAGAGGAAATCTGGATCGAAAAGGACGGGGATACGCCGGTGCGCGCCGCGCCCCGGATCGGCGTGGATTACGCGCCGGAGCCCTGGAAAAGCATGGCCTGGCGCTTTATTGCCGAGTAATCCCGCGCTCAAATAAAAAACAGTTATTGCAGGGGTCAGCTTATCCGGCAAGTTCTTTTTGATTCGCCTTTCTTGGATGGGGGGTCTGGGGGAAACCGTTCTTTGGGCTCCAAAGAACGGTTTCCCCCAGAAAACCTACATACACATACCTGAGAGGGGGATATGCGATGCCCATTGCGCCGATCCTGATGACGCCGGCGTACCGCTTCGGCGCCGAAACGCCCTGGGGCGGCGACCGGATGAGGACGTTCTTCCATAAGGATATTCCCGATGACCATACCGGCGAAAGCCTGGAGGTCAGCGCCATTCCCGGCCTGGAAAGCCGGGATCCGGAGGGCCGCACCCTGCCGGAATTAATCACCCTGTACGGCCAGCGGCTGACCGGCCCGGGCTTTGACCGGCCTTTTCCTCTGGTGCTCAAATTGCTGGACGCCCGGGAGACGCTCAGCGTGCAGGTGCATCCTGACGACGATTACGCGGCCCGGGAAGAGCACAAAATGGGCAAAAATGAAGCCTGGCACATTCTCTGGGCGGATGAAAACGCGGAATTGGTGTACGGCCTCAGGGCGGGGATTTCCAGAGAGGAACTGGCGGACGCCTGCCGCAAAGGGGCCGCGGTGGAGAATCTGCTTCGCCGGGTGAAGGTAAAGGCGGGGGAAACCTACTGCATTCCCGCCGGCACGGTGCATGCCGTGGGAGAGGGCATCGTGCTTTACGAGATCCAGCAGTCCAGCGACGTCACCTACCGCTTTTACGACTGGGAGAGGACGGACAGCCAGGGCCGCAAAAGGGAACTGCACCTGAAAAAGGCCGTGGATGTGACCCGCCTGGATTTCCAAGGAAGCGCAGCGGTATCGGAAGAAATCGCCCCCGGGCATTTCATGCTGCTGCGGGAGAAATATTTCGCTGTGGATCGCTTTGAAAACGGAGCGTTCCTGCTGCCCAGGAACCAGCGCAGCTTCTCCCTGCTGACGGCGGTGAAGGACTGTTCCCTGATTTGGGAGGACGGCCAGATGCCTCTTCCCGCCGGGCGTACCGCGCTGCTGCCTGCCGACGGATATGATATCCATCTGGAAGCGGGGGAGGCGCTTTGGGCCTGGCCTGCCTGTGACTGACCGGGAATTTAGGAAGAATTTACAAGTCAGACTGGAAGAAAAAGCATAAAAACTTACCAAAAATGATATGATATTTCCCGCAGACCATTGCTATTCTGCGGGAATGTTGCTATAATAGAAAACCGGAGGATGAAAATATGCTTTTCCCGGAACGGCTTTTTTCCCGCTGCCCGGAATTGACCGTGCGGCGGGACGTTGGATTGGACGCATATACCACGCTGCGGGTCGGCGGCCCGGCAGATTTTTTCGCCGAGCCGGAAAATGAGCGGCAGCTTTCCGCTTTGCTGCTGTCTGCCCGGGAGGCGGAGGTGCCCGTGCTTTTGATGGGCAACGGCTCCAATCTGCTGGTCCGCGACGGCGGGTTTCGAGGGCTGGCCCTCCATCTGGGCAAGCGTTTTTCCGCGGTGGAAACGGAAGGCACGTCCCTCCGCGCCCAGGCGGGCGCGCTGCTGAGCGCTCTTTCCCGCTGCGCCCGGGATGCGTCCCTGGCCGGGCTGGAATTTGCCCAGGGCATCCCCGGAACGGTGGGCGGCGGCGTATACATGAACGCCGGGGCTTACGGCGGGGAGCTGGGGCGCCTGATCACCTCGGTGCGGGTGTTGGACGGTGAGGAGGTCCGGGAGATCCCAGAGACTGATATGCTTTTTTCCTACCGCCATTCCCGGGCCATGGATGAAAAATGGATCATTCTCGGGGCGCGCTTTGCCCTGAAAATGGGAAGCCAGGAGCTGATCGACGCCGCCATGCGGGATTATGCCGCCCGGCGCAGGGAAAAACAGCCCCTGGAATACCCCAGCGCAGGCTCTTTTTTCAAACGGCCGGAGGGGTATTTTGCGGGAAAGCTCATCGAGGACGCCGGCCTCAAGGGCCTCACCGTGGGCGGCGCTCAGGTAAGCGTGAAGCATGCGGGCTTCCTGATCAACCGGGGCGGCGCATCGGCTGCCGATTTCCTGCGGCTTAAGGATCTGGTGCAGGAAAGGGTGCTGGCGCGGTTCGGCGTGTCTTTGGAGCCTGAAGTGAGGATCGTGGGGGAAGAAGCATGAGCTTTGCATCCCAGGTCAAGGAAGAAATGCAGCGCACGCTTCCGGAAAAGCACTGCTGCCAGCTCAGCGAGCTCAGCGCCCTGACCCAGGCCTGCGCTTCTTTGCGCCTGGCGGGCAGGGGCCGGGTGCGGGTGGTGTATGAAACGGAAAACCCTGCGCTGGCCAAAAGGATTTTTCAATTGCTGAAAAAGCGTATGGAGATCACGCCGCAGTTGGAATTCAACCGGCATAAACGGCTGGGCGGCCGGCGGCTTTCCGTGCTTACCGTGCCGGAAGGGGACAGCCGGCGTCTTTTGATCGCCCTGCGCATGATCCAGGAATCGGAAGCGGGCATGGTATTCAGGGGCGTGCCCCGGACGGCCATGACAAGGCGCTGCTGCCGGGCGGCATTCGTGCGGGCGGCTTTCCTGGGCAGCGGCTCCATTGCTTCCCCGGACAAGGGATACCGGCTGGAATTCACGGCCTCGTCCGACGCTTTCCGGGAAACGCTGCTGCGCATCCTGGAGAAAAGCGGCATTCAGGGGCATGTGTCCCAGCGCCGGGGCAGCGATGTGGTTTACCTGAAAAAAGGGGACGACGTGGTCTCCTGCCTGGCGCTGATGGGCGCGCACGTTTCCCTGATGGATATGGAGAATACCCGCATCCGCCGGGAGGGGCGCAACCAGGCCAACCGGGCCCGGAACTGCGACGAAGCGAACCTGAAAAAGCAATTGTCCGCCGGGGAAAGGCAGGCCCGGGCCATTGTGCGCTATTCCCTGGCCCACAGCCTTTCCGCACTGCCACGGCCCCTGCAGGAACTGGGCAGGCTGCGGATGCTGCATCCCGAAGCCTCTCTGGAAGAACTGGGGCAGATGCTGCCTGACCCCATCGGGAAATCCGGGGTCAATCACCGCATGCGGCATCTGATGGCGCTGATTGAAGAGGCGCAGCCCCCTACTGAAGAAAACAAGGAGATCGGAAGAGCGTCGTGTAGGGAAAGAGTGTAGGATAGGGTGTT